>NZ_JBHWJY010000012.1:0-130946 GCF_042731135.1 Streptomyces sp. NPDC059874 | reverse complement strand
CGAACGACGCGCTGATCTCCACCAGGGCCTGCTCGAACTGGCCTGCAGCCTCATATGCCTCCGCCGCCTGCGAACCTCATTCTGAAACAATCAGTAAGTCCGGCCCCCGCCATGACCGGGAAGGCCTGAAGCGGGTGCGGCGCCGGGGCACCCTCGCCGGTCAGCCCGCGGCCGCGGTCGGGCCCGCCACGGTCCACCGCCCGGTCCGCGCTGATCTCCGCCACCATCTCCGGGCGGACCAACATCGCGCGTCCAGGACCTCACCACTCCCCCACGCCGCAGCGAGCCTCGCACCCGTCCACGGGTGTGAGGGGTCGGCTTCGGCCACGTACTCGCCGACCTGCCGCGCACCTGCTCCGGGGCACAGCGGGACCATGCGGCCGACCGCGCGCAACCGGCCCGGCGAGCGAGATCAGGTGGGTCCGAGGAGCTGCGGGGCCGAGAGGCGGCGCGAGGCAGGCGTGCCCGTGGGCAGGGGGTGCGTAAGCTTGCGATCATGATTCGTCCAGTGGAGTGGAGTTGACCAGCCGTGATGCCCCCGTACTGCACGATCTGCAACGCATCCCGCAGGGACCACGACTACGAGACTTTCACGCTCGTATACTTCCGGCCGATGGCGCCACCGCTCGAACACGAGGGGCATCCCGAGAACGCCCTCTGGTTCTGCAAGGATCACGTCCGGTACACCGAGGGCAAGACCCATATGAGCGCCATCCTGGCCATGGTCCACGTACGCGCGGCGATCCGACGCAACGCCCAAAACCCCTGGCCGCTCACCAGCACGCCCTGAGCCCCTCCTCTTCGCCCCGATGCGCGCGGCGGGAGCACAGCGTCGAACGGCTGTTGGGCGGAGGCAGCAGTCTCGAACCACCGCCGCCGTGAGACCCGCCGGCACCCCACGGGCCCACTCGGAATCCTCGGTGGACCGTCTCCTGTAGGAGCCCACAGCGGGAACGGCGTGGTCCGTGTGCGGACCGGGGACATGGCAGGGCAGCGGCTCACTCCGTGTGATGGAGCTCGGCTGTTCTCGGCCCGCCTGCCGCGGAGAGCTGCCCTTCGACGGCACCGACATGATCCTGCGCTACAGCCTCGAGCACCCCGCGCTGTCCTTCGAGTTCGAGGACACGCTGGAGGTGTGGTCGGTCGGGATCCTGCGCTACCACCCCGAAGACGGCTGCCCGCAGTGCCCGCCCGAGGGCCTGTGCCGGTTCGACGGCGGAACACCGATCGGCGACATGGAGTTCGTCAGCGCCGCGACTACACCGGGGACCCCGCCTGGGAGGCGGCGGACTCCCACACCGGTGACATCGAGAAGATCGTCTCGGTGTGCACCGACCCAGCCGAAGCGATGACGACGCCGGGCCTTCACTGATCGCCCGAGTTCGAGGAGCGGATCGACTGTCCCGTCGGGGACCTCCTGATCATGGACCGGGTGCGGATCAAGCCTGATTGGCGCGAGTTTGGGATCGGCGCTCTCGCCGCGGCCGAGGCGATCCGACGCCTGGCCGCCGGATGCTGCGCGATCGCCTGTCAGCCGGCGCCCACCGACGGCGACTACGAGAATGACGAGCCCGGCTACCAGGCCGCCCAGGCCAAGATCGCGAAGGTGTGGGAATCGGTCGGGTTCGAGGAGTTCAACGACGGGATCTACCTCCTCGACCCCGCACTCCAGCGCCCCGTCGACTGCCTCACCAGCCGGCAGAAGCCCTTCGGACGGCGGTAGCCCCCGCTACCGCCGGGAGGCCCCTGGGCTGCGGTACATCGGTACATCGCCCTCCCGCACCACACTCACTCACGGCTGTGCCCGCGCAAGATGGGTGTCACTGCCACGGTCCGCTGACCCGGGGTGAACGCGCATTAAGCAGATGGCCGTCATCAAGGAGGCGGCGCTGTTGTCACCAACCGGGAGGCTGCAGGCGTGCTGTCACCACCCACGGCTGCCGGACACACTGCCCGGAAGGCTGCGTGGAGTCCGGGCAGACCGGACGAGACCTACTCGCTGAGGTCGATCGAGTGTGGCAGTGGTTCCCACTCGGGCAGCCAGTCAGTGGCCGTCCCGCCGGTCAGGGCGAGGTGGAACCAGTCGCTGAAGCCCAGGTCGGTATCGTGCCAGTCGGCCCAGCCGCGGCGAAACGCCGAGACGGTCCAGGAACCGCCCTCGCGGGGCACAAGGAAGAGCTGGTCACCCTCGATCGTGTTGCCCCAGACCAGGGCCCCGCCCAGGGTCGGCAGGACCGTGTGCGGAACTGTCCGGGACGCCTCCAGCTGCCGGCCCATGCCGTCGGCGTACCTGCGCAGTGTTCGGGCCCCGCAGAAGTAGATGTACTCGGAGATGACCGCGTCGCCGTAGGCACCGGCGACTTCGACGAAGTCCTCGGGCAGGGTGACCGACCAAGCCGAAGCGATCTCGTCGATCAGGTGTCCTTCGTCCTGTCGCACGGGCAACCCGAGCACGGGGACGAAGTCACTTATGGTCTTCAACTGGTCTCCTGCCGGCGGGAAGCCCCGCAATTCTGGGTGATGCCCGCACATCACAGTCAATCGACGAGAGGCTAGCCCAGGTCTGCCAGGCGGGCGAAGGCCCCCCTCGCCGCGGCAGCATCGTGGCAGGGCCCGCGAGGTGACAGCTGTCGCGCCTTGGTTACCTCTCCTGGCAGCGGCCAGCACTCGGCGCGTCGTCGCCGTGAGCCTCGCCCTCGGCACCGCGGTGATCGTCAAGCGCCGTCGCCGTTGACCCTTCCGGGATCGCCCGCCCCGGCCGGCGATGAGCCCGGTAAGAAGTGAACGAGACGGCCCCCGGCCGTCATTCGGTCCGGGCGACGATCTGTCCGCGCTCCGGCCGAGCGCCCCGTACACGATCCCCAATCTCGCGAAGCGCTGCGGTGCCAGTCATCTTTTGCCACCCCGCCGGGCCGCTCACCCGTATTCCACGGCCGCGTCCAGCAGCCAGTCCGTCAGGTAGCCGGCGAAGGAGGACCGCACCAGCACCCAGAAACCGGCCCTGGGCTCATCGCGGGCCACCAGGATGACCTGGGTGCGGGCCAGCCTCGTCTGGGCTGAGCGGCCGGGACCGAAGGCGCGCGGGTGCAGATCCAACGGGCAGCCGTGGGAGAGCAGGTCGCGGGCACGCGGTCCACTGACCAGGACGGTGGTGCGCTGGGCGGATACGTCGGTTACTGAGACGGGTTCGTTTCTGGCAGCCGAGCGGATCCGGCTCTCCAGGTCCCGCTGGGTGCCGGGGCGGCCCACCACCAGCCATTCGTCGGGGCCGAGCCACACGGCGGCCCAGTCCCCCGCGCGCACGACGGTGCCGGGTTCCAGGGGCAGTTGGAGTCCCAGGGCGAGTCCGACAGCGTCCGCCGCCGGGCTCTTGGCGTCGAGGCGGAGGTTCATCTGGGCCAGGAAGGGGACTTCGGCCAGACGGACCGCGCCCCCGGAGGAGCGGCTCGCGGCGGCCAAGCGGTCGGCTGCAAGGGTCAGGGGGCTGCGCTGCCGTGCGGTCGGGGCGGTGTCAGCCATCGCGGCGGGCTCCCTCGGGGTCGTAGAGGACGGGGCTCGTGACTGTCACCGGGATCAGCCGGTCGCCGACGGGTGCGTAGAGGCGTTCGCCGATGCGGTCCCGGCCGCCCTTGATCAGGGCGAGCGCGAAGGTCCGGCCGAGTGTCGCGCTGCGGTAGCTGGAGGTGACGTGACCGAGCATCGGGACGGGCGGGGCGGGCAGTTCTCCGTCGGCGACCACGTGGGTGCCCTCGGGGAGGAAGGCGGCCCGGTCCTCGGGGAGGAGACAGACGAGGTGCTTGCGGTCGGGGCGGACGGTGTCGGCGCGGGCGAAGGAGCGCTTGCCGATGAAGTCGGGCTTCTTCTTCGACACCACCCAGCTCATGCCGAGGTCGTACGGGGTGACCGTGCCGTCGGTGTCCTGCCCGATGATCGGGTAGCCCTTCTCGGCGCGCAGGACGTGCATGGTCTCGGTGCCGTACGGGGTGATGCCGTACGGGGCGCCGGCCTCGTACAGCTCCTCCCACAGGGCGACGGCGTCCCAGGGCGAGACGTTGATCTCGTAGGCGAGTTCGCCGGAGAAACTGATGCGGCACACGCGCGCCTGGATACCGGCGACCGTCGTCTCCCGCCAGGCCATGAACGGGAAGTCATCGTTGGCCACGGACAGCCGGGGCGCCAGCGAGCCGAGGACCTCCCGGGAACGGGGGCCGACCAGGGCCACGGTGGCCCACTGCTCGGTGACCGAGGTGCAGTGGACCCGCAGTTCGGGCCACTCGGTCTGGAGCCACTCCTCCATCCAGTCCAGGACTGCTGCGGCGTTGCCGGTCGTGGTGGTGATCAGGAAGCGGTCCGGCGCGAGCCGGATCACCGTGCCGTCGTCGAAGACCATCCCGTCGAGGCGGCACATGACGCCGTAGCGGATCATGCCGACCTTCAGGGTGCTCATCATGTTGGTGTAGAGCCGGTCGAGGAACAGCGCGGAGTCCGGACCCTGCACATCGATCTTTCCGAGGGTGGATGCGTCCATGAAGGCCACCCCCTCGCGGGCGGCGCGGCACTCGCGCAGCACGGCGGTCTCCATGTCCTCGCCGTCCTGCGGGTAGTACCAGGGCCGCTTCCACTGGCCGACGTTCTCGAAGAGTGCGCCGTGCTCGGCATGCCAGGCGTGCAGGGCGGTCGTGCGGATCGGGTCGTGCAGCGCGCCGCGGTCGCGGCCGGCGAGGGTCGCGAAGGAGACGGGGGTGTACGGCGGCCGGAACGTGGGCAGGCCGAGCGCGGAGATGTCCACGCCGAGGAGTTCGGCCACGACCCCGCTCGCCAGGACGCCGGCCGTCTTGCCCTGGTCGTTGGCGGTCCCGGCCGTGGTGTATCGCTTGGTGTGCTCCACCGAGCGCAGGCCCGCTCCGGTCGCCCGCGCCAGGTCGTCGACCGTGACGTCGCGCTGGAGGTCGACGAACCGGGGCGTACCGGTGGAGGCGGGGATGGTGAAGACCTGCATGGGCGGGGTGTACGGCTGGGCGGCCACTGCCGGGAGGGCGGGCGCCTTGGCCGTGTAACCCTCGGCCTCGACCGCGCGGGCGCCGGCCGCCGCGCCCTGCGCGAGGGTCGTGGCGAGGTCGAAGGCCCCGTTCGCGCTGCCCGCGGCCTCAACTGCCTGACGGCAGCCGGCGGGAACGAACGTGCCGAGCACGTCGTCGTGGCGGAGCTTGCCGCCCGCCTGGCTGTACAGATGCGCGACCGGGTTCCAGCCCCCGGAGACCAGGAGCAGATCGACTGCGAACTCCCGCTGCTCCGCGGACTCCTGCTGCCCCGCGGACTCCTGCTGCCCCGAGGACTGCCCGTACGGGGCGACCGTCACCGCGGTGACGCGGGCTCCGCCCTGCGTACCGGTGACCGCGTGCCCGGCGAGCACCTCGATCCCGGCGGACCGGGCACGCTCGGCCCACTCCCCCGGCTCGGACCGGGTGTCGACGATCACCGCGATGTCCACTCCCGCCGCCGTCAGGTCGAGTGCGGCGCTGTAGGCGCTGTCGTTGGTGGTGAACACGACCGCGTGCCGGCCGGGCAGGACGGCATAACGGTGGAGGTACGTCCGGGCCGAGGCGGCCGGCATCACGCCGGGGCGGTCGTTGTCGCCGAACGCGAGCGACCGCTCGTGGGCGCCGGTCGCGAGGACCACGCGCCGGGCCCGGATCCGCCAGACGCGCTCACGGGAGACGTGCTCCGGGGCCTCGGCGCCGAGGTGATTGGTGCGGCGCTCGACGGCGAGGACATGGTTGTCGTCGTAGTGGCCGAAGACGGTGGTGCGGCTCAGGACACGTACCTCGGGGGCGGCGGCTTCCAGCTGGGCGCGCGTCGCCTCCACCCAGTCGAGGTGTTCGCCGGTGCCGAGCAGGCTGCCGCCGAGTTCCGGCTGGTCGTCGGCGAGGATGACGCGTGCGCCGCTCTTCGCCGCCACCGCTGCCGCCGCCAGGCCGGCCGGGCCCGCGCCGACGACCAGTACGTCGCAGTGGGCGTGGACGGCGTCGTAGCGGGCGGGGTCGGGTTCGGTGGCGAGGCGTCCCTGGCCCGGGAGACTGCCGGCGACCAAGCCGTCGTAGAGCTCGACGGTCGTGGCGGGGAGCATGGGCTCGGGGAACGGGGCCTCGATCTGGACGACCGCGTTGGGTTCCTCCACCCCGGCCGAGAAGATGCCTCTCGGGCGGCCGAGTTTGGTGCTGGTGGCGGCCTGGATGACGCCGTTGGCGAGGAGCGCGGAGGCGAGGGTGTCACCGCGGTAGCCCTCGTACCGGACTCCGTCGAATGTGAAGCCGAGTCGTTCGCCGCGGTTGATCCGCCCACCTCCCGAGAGACGGAATGCCTGACCGGCGTCACCCAGCGGGGGGAACTGCGGCATCGTCGTCGGCTGCGGGCCGGTGGTCGTGCATCGTCGTTCGGGCTCGTCCTTGAACTCCCCCAGAGGGGGTACCTCCAGACCGGCGGACTTCGGCTCAACAGCTGCCGGACGCTCCGCCCCAGCCTGGTACACCGCCAGAATCTCGTTCGTCGAGGTGTCCCGCACCGCGTTGAACCACCTGCGGCAGCCCGCCGCATGGCTCCACCGCTCGGCGAAGGGGCCCTTGGGGTTGTCGCGGAAGAACAGGTACCGCGCCCACTGCTCGTCGGTGAGGGTGGCGGGGTCCTCGGGGTGGGGCACGTGTGCCTGGCCGCCGTAGTGGAACTCGGCCTCGTCACGGGGCCCGCACCACGGGCAGGGGATGAGCAGCATGGTTCGGCTCCCTAGTGGGCCACCGCGGCCGCGCCGTGCTCGTCGACGAGCGCGCCGGTGGTGAAACGGTCGAGCGAGAAGGGGGCGTTCAGGGCGTGGGGTGTGCCATGGGCGATGGTGTGGGCGTAGACCCAGCCGACACCTGGGGTGGCCTTGAAACCACCGGTCCCCCAGCCGCAGTTGAGGTAGAGGTTGTCGACCGGGGTGAGACCGACGATGGGCGAGGCGTCCGGGCTGACGTCGACGATGCCGCCCCAGGTGCGCAGCACGTGGGCACGGGCGAAGACGGGGAAGAGTTCCAGGGCGGCGGACATCTGCTCTTCGATGATGTGGAAGGCGCCGCGCTGGGTGTAGGAGTTGTACGCGTCGATGCCCGCGCCCATCACCAACTCGCCCTTGTGTGCCTGACTGACGTACACGTGGACGGCGTTGGACATGACGACCGTGGGGTGGACCGGCTCCAGGAGTTCGGAGACCAGTGCCTGCAACGGATGGCTCTGGAGCGGGAGTTCGATGCCTGCCATGGCGGCGACGACGGAGGTGTGACCGGCCGAGCACAGGGCCACCTTGCCCGCGGCGATCGGACCCTGCGTTGTCTGGACACCGACCACCCGACCGCCGGCCACGTCCAGCCCTGTGACCTCGCAGTTCTGGATGATGTCGATGCCGGCGGCGTCCGCGGAGCGGGCGAAGCCCCAGGCCACGTAGTCGTGCTTGGCGATGCCGGCGCGCGGCTGGTAGGTGCCGCCGAGGACCGGGTAGCGCACGTCGGGAGAGGTGTTGACGATCGGGCAGACCTCTTTGACCTGCTCGGCGTCGAGCCACTCGGCATCGACGCCGCCCAGCCGGTTGGCCTCGACACGGCGCACACTGTCGCGGACGTCCTGCATGCTGTGGGCGAGGTTCAGCACTCCGCGCTGGGAGAAGAGAATCGGGTAGTCGAGCTCCTCCTCCAGTCCCTCCCACAGTTTGAGGGCGTACTCGTAGATGCCGGCGCTCTCGTCCCACAGGTAGTTGGAGCGGATGATGGTGGTGTTGCGGGCCATGTTGCCGCCCGCCAGCCAGCCCTTCTCCAGGACCGCGACGTTGGTGATGCCGTGGTTCTTCGCCAGGTAGTGGGCGGTGGCCAGGCCGTGTCCGCCGCCGCCCACGATCACCACGTCGTACGACCGCTTGGGCTCGGGATCGCGCCAGAGCCAGTCGGGGTGGTCGGGCAGGCCGGCGCCTGGGGTGCTGGGGCTCATCGGGACGTCTCCGCCTTCCTCTTTTGCCACTGTCAGCCACGGAGGCGGGACATGGTCGGGTCGAACAGGGGCTCCTCGGCGGCGACCGCCTCGACGCGCTGGTCGAAGTAGCCGATGTGCAGGGTGGTGCCGGGGGTGGCGAGTTCCGCCGGGAGCCAGGCGTAGGCGATGCCCTTGCCGGTCGTGTAGCCGAAGGCGGCGCTGGTGACGTAGCCGACGGCGCGGTCGCCGTCGTAGACCGGCTCCTTGCCCATCACGACGGCGTGCGGGTCGTCGATCGTGAGGCAGGTCAGCTTCCGCCGTACGTCGGCCTTGCGGTGCTCCAGCGCCGCTTTGCCGATGAAGTCGCCCTTGTCGAGCTTGACGGCGAAGCCGACGCCGGCCTCGTAGGGGTCGTGCTCGTAGGTCATGTCGGTGCCGAAGGAGCGGTAGCCCTTCTCCAGGCGCAGGCTGTTGAAGGCTCCACGGCCGGCGATGACGCCACCGAGCGGCTCGGCCGCGGTCCACAGGGTGTCCCACAGCTTCTGGCCGAGGTCGGCGGTGGTGTACAGCTCCCAGCCGAGCTCGCCGACGTACGACAGACGCATCGCGGTGACCGGGACACTGCCGATGTGGGCGCGCTTGGCTCGGAAGTACTTCAGGCCGTCGTTCGAGAAGTCCTCGTCGGTGAGCGGCTGTAGGACCTTGCGGGCGAGCGGTCCCCACAGGCCGATGCAGCAGGTGCCGGCCGTGATGTCGCGGACCTGGACCGAGCCTGCTCCGGCTGCCGTCGGGAGGCGTCCCCCGGCGGGAAGGTGCCGGGTGAACCAGTCGAGGTCGAGGTTGCCGTTGGCTCCGACCTGGAAGAGGTCGCGGGCGAGGCGGGCGACGGTGATGTCGCTGCGGATGCCGCCGTCGTGGTCCAGGAGCAGGGTGTACGTCACCGAGCCGACGGACTTGTCGACCTTGCCGGTGCACAGCCGCTCCAGGAAGGCGGCGGCGCCCGGGCCGCTCACCTCCAGGCGCTTGAGGGCTGTCATGTCGTAGAGGGCGACGGTCTCCCGGGTGGCCTGGGCTTCGGCGCCGACGATGGGCGACCAGTACCGCGCGGCCCAGTCGTTGGGGGTGGGGATGGAGCGGCCTTCGGCGCGCGGCGCGTTGGCCTCGTACCACTGGGGGCGCTCCCAGCCGTTCGCCTCCAGGAAGAACGCGCCGTGTTCCCGCTGGCGGGCGTAGAAGGGGCTGGTGCGGATCGGGCGCGGTTCACCGGACGGCTGGAGGGGGTGGAGGATGTCGTAGACCTCGGCGAAGTTCCGGCAGTCTCGGGCCAGGACGTACTCCGGGGACAGCTGGTGCGGCTCGAAGCGGTTGACGTCGCACTCGTGCAGGTCGAAGGAGGAGCAGTAGCCGTCGACCAGCCATTCGGCCATGGCGCGCCCCACGCCGGCGGAGTGGGTGACCCAGACGGCCTCGGCGACCCAGAAGCCCGCGATGTCCGCAGACTCGCCGAGCAGCGGGTAGCCGTCGGTGGTGAAGGAGAACAGGCCGTTGATGCCCTCCTCGACCTTCGCTTCCTTCGTCGCCGGAAGCAGGGACCGGGTCTCGGTCCAGGCGTCCTCGAAGTCCTCCTCGGTGAACTTCAGGACCGAGGGCATCTCCTCGGCCTCGTCCACGGACAGGATGTCGTCGGCGGATACGGGCATCGGGCGGTGGCCGTAGTAGCCGATGCCGATGCCGTCGAAGCGGTCGCGGTAGTAGAGGTCGGCGTCCTGGTGGCGCAGGATCGGGCGCAGCGCCTCCTCGGTCTGGCCCGCGAGGGCGGGAATCGGGCCGGTCCAGGCGAGCTGGTGGGCGAGCGGGGTGAGCGGCAGGTTCATCCCGACCATGCGGGCGATCTTCGGGCCCCAGATGCCGGCGCAGCACACGACGATGTCGGCGGGGATCTCGCCCTGGTCGGTCAGCACGCCGGTCACCCGGCCCTCGCTCTTCGTCACGTCGAGGACTTCGTGGCGGGCCAGGAAGGACACGCCTCGCTCGGTGGCCCGGCGGATCTGCGCCTCGACGGCGAGGACGGCCTTGGCGAGGCCGTCCGTCGGGACGAGGAGACCGCCGAGGACCCTGTCGCGGTTGACCAGCGGGTGCTGCCGGACGCACTCCTCGGGGCTCAGCAGGCGTGCCTCGATGCCCCAGGCGGTGATCCAGCCGTGGCGGCGGTGGAGTTCGGCGAGGCGCTCGGGGGTCGTGGCCACTTCGAGGCCGCCGACCTGGAGGAAGCAGGGCTTGCCGTCCACGTCGAGGGAGCTGAACTTCTCGACGGTGTAGCGGGCCAGTTCCGTCATGGTCTTGGAGGGGTTCGTCTGGAAGACCAGGCCGGGGGCGTGCGAGGAGGATCCTCCGGTGGCCGGGAGGGGGCCCTGGTCGACCACGGTCACTTCGGTCCAGCCGCGTGCGGAGATCTCGTCCGCGAGTGCCGCTCCCACAACGCCCGCTCCGATGATGACCACTCGGGGTCCCGCCATCGTCCAACCTCCGAACTCGGAAACCGGTCACGTTGCTCATGTTGCTTTCTGCGCAACTTGATTCAGGCTGCGCAACTCAATGTGCCCGCCGCCGAGGAGGGGTGTCAAGGGTCCGTGACGTCGTGGAACAGCCCGGAACACGGCAATGCCCGGCGGGCGGCGCGCCACCTGCGCGCACCGTCCGCCGGGCATCGTCACCCGCCCCCTTGTCGACCGCGTGCTATTTCAGCCAGGCCTCGACCTTGCCGCGGTTCGCGTCGACCCACTTCTTGGCTGCCGCCTCGGGGGACATCTTGTCCACCGCGATGTACTTCGCCACGGCGTTCTGGTCGTCGTTCGTCCAGTTGAAGTTCTTCACCAGGCCATAGGCCGGGCTGCCCGATGCGGCGAACTTCGCACTGACGATCTTGTCGAGCTCGTACACGGGGTAGTCGCACGCGACCTTCTCCGGGTCGGCGTCGCAGCCCTCCTTGTACTCGGGCAGCTTGACCTTCACGAGCGGCACCTCGGACATGAACCACTGTGGCTCGTAGAAGTAGCCGATCACCCACTCCTTGTTCTTCTCCGCCTTGCGGAAGGACTGGATGAGGGCGGTCTCGCTCCCCGCGTACACCACCTTGTAGTCCAGACTCAGGTTCTTCACCAGGGCCTCGTCGTTGGTGACGAACGACGGGTCACCGTCGAGGAGCTGCCCCTTGCCGCCCGACTCGGACGTCTTGAACTCGGCCGCGTACTTGCCGAGGTTCTGCCAGTCGGTGATGTCCGGGTGCTCCTTGGCCAGCCACGGCGGCACGTACCAGCCGATGAGGCCCTTGTTGCCGGTCCGGCCGGCTTCGACGGCGGTCTTCTGGTCGGTGATGTACTTCTTCTTCAGATCGTCGTGCCCCCAGTTCTCGATGACGGCGTCTACCTCGCCGGTCCCGAAGCCCTGCCAGGCGATCTCTTCCTTCAGGTCCTTCTTGACGACCTTGCAGCCGAGTTCGTGCTCCGCGACGTAGGCGACGACCGCCGCGTTCGCCTCGTAACCCACCCACGGGTTGACCGCGAGGTTGAAGGTGCCGCACTTTCCCGAGCCGCCCGAGCCGCCGGATCCCGAGGAGCCGTCACCGATCTTCGCACCGCCGCAGGCGGTGAGGGTGAGCCCGAGGACTGCCATGCCGACCGCGCCGGCTCTCCACTGTTTTGCTTGCCTTGCCATGGTCAGTAGCTCCTTTACGCGCTGGTGCGCCGCGCCGCTGCCTGAGTGATCCGGTCGAACATGACTCCGAGAAGGACGATGGCCAGCCCCGCGGCAAGCCCCTTCCCGTACAGCTGTCCCTGCGAGAAGCCGGCCACGACGTCGTAGCCGAGGGCGCCCGCGCCTACCAGGCCGCCCACCACAACCATCGACAGCACGTAGATCAGACCCTGGTTGGTCGCGAGGGTCAGGGCGCCGCGTGCCATCGGCAGCTGGACCTTGGTGATGATCTGCCAGGTGTTGCACCCGGCGGAGGTGGCCGCCTCCACGGTGGTCGCCGGCACGTTGCGCACGCCGTCCGCGATGATCTTGATGGCGACGGGCGCCGCGTATACGACGGCCGCGACGATCGCGGTGAACCGGGTGGCGCCGAAGAGGGCCAGGAACGGGACCAGATAGACGAACGGCGGCATGACCTGTGCCGCGTCCAGGCTGGGCCGCACCAGCCGGTCCACGAGCAGACTGCGTCCCATCCACACGCCGAAGACGACACCGAGCAGCATCACCAGCACCGTGGCCACGGCGGTCGAGGCGAGTGTCGTCATGCTGTCCGACCACAGGCCCGTGCCGACGAGCAGCCCGACACACACCGCGGCCGTCGCCCCGGCGCGCCATCCGCCGATCACCGCACCGAGCGCGACCAGGACGACACCTACCAGCCACCACGGCGAGTCGGTGAGCAGCGCCTGGAACGGGTTGAGCAGGCCGTGGGTGATGACGTCCCGGAAGGCGTTGGTCAGGCCCGACAGATGGTCCTGCAACCAGGTGGTCGTGGTGTCGGCCGCGCTCGCGATGTGACGGCCGACGCTGCCGTCGCCCGGGAACTCGGCCGCCCAGACGTAGGTGTGGGACAGGTAGACCAGTACCGCCACCGCGATCCCGCCCGCCGCCAGCAGCGGCCGGCGCGACGTGAGGAGCCGGCCACCGGTGCGGCGGGCCGCCTCGGCGCGTCCGGCCGCCGCCGTGGTGACCCGGTCGAGCACGATGGCCATGGTGACGATGGCGAGGCCGGCGTTGAACGCAGTGCCCACATCGAGTGACTGCAAGGCCTGGACGACCGTCTTGCCGAGGCCCGGCGCGTCGATCAGGGCGGCGATGGTCACCATGGCCAGGGCGGCCATGATGGTCTGGTTGACGCCCATGACCACGGTGCGCTTGGACATCGGCAGCAGCACTTTCAGCAGTTGCTGCGAGCGCGTCGCACCGAGCGAGTCCGCCGCCTCGACGGTGGTCCGAGGCACGGAGCGGATGGCGTGCGCGGTGATGCGGATGGCGGGCGGTGCCGCGTAGATCACCGTGGTGATCACGGCGGCGGCCCCTCCGATGAGGAATATCAGGGTCAACGGAGCGAGGTAGACGAAGGTGGGCATCGTCTGCATGAAGTCCAGGAAGGGCGTCACGATCCGGTTGAACCGGTCGGAGAGACCGGCCCACACACCGAGCGGGATGCCGATGAGCAGCGCCACGATGACGGCCGACAGGGTCAGCGCCAGGGTGTCCATGCTCGCCGGCCACAGGCCCTGCAGCCCGAAGAAGGTGAAGCCGGCCACCGCCAGCAGGGCGACCCGCCAGTTGCCGACGGCCCAGGAGACGTAGCCCGTGAGCCCGACGACGCCGAGCCAGCCGATCTGCGGGACCGGACGGCCGCCGGTGGGCTGGGAGATCAGGGACTGGACGAAGGTCACCAGGTTGTCGATGACCAGGCGGATCTCATTGAAGAAGTACAAGAAGAGCGGGTTGGAGTTGCGGTTGGCTCCGATGGTGTCGTTGACATCGTTCAACCAGCTGTGCAGAGCGGTGAGTTCGGCCGCCGCGAGGGTCAGCGTCTGCCGGCCGCGCAGAGCGGCGAAGAGCACCAGCCAGACGATCAGGATCGCGGCCACCACCATGGGGCGGCTGACCCTCCCGCGTACGGTCGCGGCCGGCGCGGTCGCGGCGGCGACTGCCATCACGCACCGCCTTGCTGCCCTGCGACGACGGAGAGGATCTCCTCGTCGCCGACGATGCCGAGCAGCTTGCCGTCCTCGACGACCTTGACCGGCTTCTCGGCGGCCAGCACCGCCCGGGTGGCCTCGCGCACCACGACGTCCGGGCCCAGCTCGGGGCCGTCGAGTTCGTCTCCGGGCTGCGCGGGGCGCATGATCCAGCGCAGCGTGAGTACGTCGCCGCGCGGCACGTCCTTGACGAAGTCCCGTACGTAGTCGTCGGCGGGAGCGCCGACGAGTTCGTCGCCGGTGCCGCACTGGACCATCCTGCCGTCCCGCATGATCAGGATGCGGTCGCCCAGCTTCAGGGCCTCGGAGAGGTCGTGGGTGATGAACACCATCGTCTTGCCCACCTCGTGGTGCAGGCGGATGACCTCGCTCTGCATGTCGCGGCGGATCATCGGGTCGAGCGCGGAGAACGGCTCGTCGAAGAAGAGGACGTCGGGATCCCCGGCGAGGGCGCGGGCGAGGCCGACGCGTTGCTGCATGCCTCCGGAGAGCTGGTCGGGGTAGGAGTTCTCGTATCCGGCGAGGCCCACCAGGTCGACGACTTCGAGGGCCTTCCTGGTGCGCTCGGCCTTGCCCATGCCGCGGATCTCCAGGCCGAAGGCCACGTTGTCGACGACCCGGCGGTGGGGCAGCAGCCCGAAGTGCTGGAAGACCATGGAGAACTTGCTGCGGCGCAGCTCGCGCAGCCGCTTGGGGTCGGCGTCGCGGATGTCCTCGCCCTCGAAGACGATCTCGCCCGCGGTGGGCTCGATCAGCCGGGTGAGACATCGCACCAGGGTGGACTTGCCGGAGCCGGACAGGCCCATGACGACGAAGACCTCGCCGGGCGACACGTCGAAGTCCACGTCGCGCACGGCGGCGGTGCAACCCGTGCGGTCCATGAGCTCGCGGCGGGTCAGCCCGCACAGTTCCTCGGACTCCGGCACCTGGTCGGCCTTCGGCCCGAACACCTTCCACAGCCGGCGCACGGAGATGACCGGTGTGCCCTCGGGGTCCTGGGACGTGCCGCGCCGCTGCGACACCTCCGTCTGTGCTGTGGTCACGATCGACCTCATTTCGGCGTTCAGCCGCGGAACCAGCGCTGCGGCCTGGGTCGGATGTTCTGCCAGACGTGCTTGGGCTCTCGGTACTCGTCCAGGCCGCTCGGTCCCAGCTCACGGCCCACACCCGAGTGCCCGAAGCCACCCCATTCCGCTTGCGGCACGTAGGGGTGGTAGTCGTTGATCCACACGGTCCCGTGCCGCAACCTGCGTGCGACCCGTTGGGCCTTGCCCGCGTCCTGCGTCCAGACGGCTCCGGCGAGTCCGTACTCCGTGTCGTTGGCAATGCGGACCGCGTCGTCCTCGTCGCGGAAGCGCTCGACGGTGAGCACGGGTCCGAAGGACTCCTCGTGCACCACCCGCATGTCCTGCCGGCACTCGTCAAGGATGGTGGGCGGGTAGTAGAAGCCACGTCCCAGCGCGGGATCGTCGGGCCGTTCGCCGCCGCAGCGCAGTACGGCGCCCTCGGCGAGGCCCACCGCGACGTACGTCTCGACCCTCTCCCGGTGCTGCTCTGAGATCAGGGCCCCGGCCTCGGCCTCGGAGTCGAAGGGCCCGCCCAGGCGGATGAGCCGGGCCCGGCGCACGACCTCGTCGACGAAGGCGTCGTGCAAGGCGTCCTCGACGATCAGTCGGGCACCGGCCGAACAGACCTGGCCGGAGTGCAGGAAGACGGCGGTGAGCGCGAAGTCGACCGCGGTGTCGAAATCAGCGTCGGCGAAGACCACGTTGGGGTTCTTGCCGCCGAGTTCCAGGGCGACCTTCTTCACCGTCCCGGCAGCGGTGGCCATGATGCGGCGGCCCGTCTCCAGGCCGCCGGTGAAGGACACCATGTCCACGGCCGGATCCTCGGACAGCGGTGCGCCCACCTCCGCTCCGGCGCCCAGGACGAGATTGGCCACGCCGGCCGGGAGGCCGGCCTCCTCGAGCGCCTTCATCAGCAGGATCGAGGTGGAGGGCGTGAGCTCGCTCGGCTTGAGCACGACGGTGTTCCCCGCGAGGAGGGCCGGCGCGACCTTCCAGGACGCCTGGAGCAGCGGGTAGTTCCACGGGGTGATCAGTCCGCAGACACCGACGGGTTCGTAGGTGACCCGGCTGAGGGCGTCGTCGCGTCCGGTGTCGACGACCCGGCCGGCGCTGGTGCCGGCGATGCCGCCGTAGTAGCGGAAGCAGGAGACGACGTCGGCGATGTCGTACTCGCTCTCCACCAGCCGCTTGCCGGTGTCGAGCGACTCGGCACGGGCGAAGTCCTTGGCGTCGCGCTCGAGTACGTCGGCGGTGCGCAGCAGCAGTGCGCCGCGCTCGCGCTCGGGGGTGCGCGGCCAGGGGCCCTGGTCGAAGGCGCGCCGGGCCGCCGTGATCGCGGCCTCGGTGTCGGGGCGTGTTGCCTCCGACACGGTCGCGACGAGCGTGCCGTCTGCCGGACAGCGGATCTCGCGGTGGCCGCCGGCCACCGGAGCGCGCCATTCTCCGTCCACGTACAGATCTGCCACGCCATGCCCTTCGAACGGGAATTCGTTGCGCATTGTGCATTGCATTGCTAGTGATGAAACCCTGGCCGAATGGGCCAACGATCGTCAAGGGGTCGGCGGTTCACGATTCACCATCGGAGCCGGTTGCCCATCCGCTCTTGGCTGCACGACGTACGGGCGCCGATCATGTTGCGCATTGCTCACTGGGTTGCGTCATACACACCAAGACCTCGCCCCTCTCGACTGCATCCCGGCCGCGAGTCCGTCCTCTGTCTCGTCCGGACGCCGCCGGACGGGTCCGTGCCGTGCTCGGCTGCCTCGTCCAACTCCGGCGATGTACGCGGCGTGCGCGCGCTTGTCCCACGTCGCCTGGATGGTGTTGTCGTCGTGGATGAAGGGATTGACTCTCCGGACAGCCGGTGATCCCCGTGTGCGCGAAGAGCCTGCCCAGCTCGCCGAGCCTGCACAGCAGCGGCAGGGCCCCCTCATAGGCCCGGCCGGCAGACCGGCGTCCCCCGCCGGCACGAAGACGTCGTCGACTCCCGCCGCGCGCAGCCGCCCGGCGACGTCCTTCAGGTGCGCGTCGTCCCGCAGCAGCCGTGCGGCCCCGTGCGGGACGACGCGGCAACCGTGTGCCATGAGCCCGCTCGGTGAGGGCGAGAGCCGGCTCCAGACCCTTGACGGGCGACGCCGTGACCGTGACCACGACGTCGCACGGGACATCGGCGAGGACCTTCTCCTCGGTCGCCTTCGCCGGCAACACCTCGTAGCGGACGCGGGCGAGCACCGCCCGCAGCGCCTCGGCGCCCATGCTCTAACCGGCCTGCTGCCGGGCGTCGCGGTGACGGTAGTACGCGGCCTTGGAAGGCGGCAGGGGCTCCTTGCCGAGGATGAGGTCGGCGGCCTTCTCGGCGATCATCATCACAGGCGCGTAGATGTTGCCGTTGGTGACGTACGGCATGACCGACGCGTCCACCACGAGCAGCCCTTCCAGCCCGTGGACCCTCATGCTCAGCGGGTCGACGACGGACATCTCGTCGGTGCCCATCTTGCAGGTGCACGAGGGGTGCAGGGCGGTCTCCCCCTCCTCGGCCACCCAGGCGAGGATCTCCTCGTCGGTCTCGACGGAGGGTCCGGGCGATATCTCGCCACCGTTGTAAGCGGCGAGGGCGGGCTGGTTGAGCAGCTCGCGGGCCACCCGGATCGCCTCGACCCACTCACGGCGGTCCTGCTCGGTGGACAGGTAGTTGAAGCGCAGGGCCGGGTGCTCGCGGGGATCCTTGCTCTTGATCTTGACGGAGCCTCTTGCGTCGGAGTACATGGGCCCGACATGCACCTGGTAGCCGTGGCCGCCGGCCGGCGAGGAGCCGTCGTAGCGGACCGCGACCGGCAGGAAATGGAACATCAGGTTGGGGTAGTCGACGTCCTCGTTGCTGCGGGCGAAGCCTCCCGCCTCGAAGTGGTTGGTGGCCGCGGGCCCCTTCCTGAACAGCCACTGCAGCCCGATGAAGGGGGCGCGCCACTTCGCCATGTACGGCTGCATGGAGACGGGCCGGTCGCAGGCGTACTGGACGTACACCTCCAGGTGGTCCTGCATGTTCTCGCCGACGCCCGGCAGGTCGTGGACGACGTCGATGCCGAGGGCGGACAGTTCGGCGGCGTTGCCGACTCCGGATACCTGGAGCAGCTGCGGGGTGTTGATGGCGCCGCCGCACAGGATGACCTCACCGGCCCGGACCCGCTGCGGCGCACCGCGCCCGCGCTGGTACTCGACGCCGACTGCACGCTTGCCCTCGAAGAGGACGCGGGTGACGAAGGCACGGGTCTTGACGGTGAGGCCGGGCCGCTTGCGCGCGGGGTGGAGGTACGCCTTGGACGCCGACAGGCGCCGCCCGCGGTGGATGTTGCGGTCGAAGGGGGCGAAGCCCTCCTGCCGGTAGCCGTTGACGTCGTCGGTGCGGGTGTGGCCGGCCTCCTGGACTGCCTTCAGGAAGCCGGTGAAGAGCGGGTTGGTGGCCGGGCCGCGTTCCAGGACGAGGGGACCGTCGTGGCCGCGGAACTCGTCGTCCGGGTCGGCCGCAAGGCAGTTCTCCAACCGCCGGAAGTACGGCAGGCAGTGGGCGTAGTCCCAGGTCTCCATGCCGGGGTCGGCGGCCCAGCGCTCGTAGTCCATGGGATTGCCGCGCTGGAAGATCATGCCGTTGATGCTGCTGGAGCCGCCGAGTACCTTGCCGCGCGCGTGGTAGATGCGCCGCCCGCCCATGTGCGGCTCGGGCTCGGACTCGTACTTCCAGTCGTAGAAGCGGTTGCCGATGGGGTACGTCAGGGCCGCGGGCATGTGGATGAACACATCCCAGGGATGGTCGGACCGACCCGCCTCCAGGACGAGCACTCGCATTCCGGGGTCGGCCGAGAGTCGGTTCGCCAGTGCGCTGCCGGCTGATCCACCGCCGACGATGACGAAGTCGTAGTGCAGAGGAGCCATGGTGCCTCGTCTCGCTCGCGCCGTCGATACGCGAGGCATGCTAATACGGGTATCGCTATACGCACTAGGTTGCGATACACGCAACTTGCCGGCCTTCGATTCGGGCGGATTGCTTGCAGAAACGTTGTTTACAGCGCCTATAGTTTCGCTATGAGCAACTTCAGTCCGGATGCCGAAACGAACGCTTCACAGGCCGGCGGGGTGCAGTCCGTCGACCGGGCCATCAGCGTGCTCGAGATCCTGGCCCAGCGCGGCGAGGCGGGCGTCAGCGAGGTCGCCACCGAGATCGATGTCCACAAGTCCACCGCGTTCCGACTGCTCGGCGCTCTGGAGACGCGCGGCCTGGTGGAGCAGTCGGGCGAGCGCGGCAAGTACCGGCTCGGCTTCGGCATCGTACGCCTGGCCGGCGCGGTCACGGGACGCATCGACATCACCCAGCAAGGACGCCCGGTCTGCGAGCGCCTGGCCGAGGAGATCGGCGAGACCGTCAACATCGCCGTGATGCAGGAGCGCTACGCGATCAACCTCTACCAGGTGCGCGGTCATGCCGCCATCACCGCGCACAACTGGGTCGGCCAGCTGACGCCGCTGCACGCCACCTCCAGCGGCAAGATCATGCTGGCCCACCTGCCCGCCAAGGAGCGCGCCGCGCTGCTGGCGGAGTCCGGCATGAAGAAGCTGACCCCGCACACGATCACCGCGAAGACGAAACTCGAGAAGAATCTCGCCGAGGCCCGCGAGCGCGGCTACGCCTGGACGCTGGAGGAGCTCGAGATCGGACTGCACGCGATGGCGGCACCGGTCCGTGACCGTGACGGCCAGGTCATCGCCGCGATCAGTGCCTCCGGACCCTCCTACCGGTTCACCGAGGAACGCATGCACGAGCTCGCTCCGGTGCTGGTCAAGGGGGCGGAGGAGGTCAGCCATCGCATGGGGTACCTCGGCTGAGCTTCCGTACGCGTGCGCGCGCAGGCTGAGGGCACCCGACCTCGCCGAGGCTACTCCAGCTGCCGCGTGCCGAGACGCTCGTGCACCCAGTCGTGGAAGGCGCCGATGTGGTGCTCACTGGGTACGAGCACCCCGCCCTTGGCGTACAGCCGGGAGCTCATGCCGGGCTGGGTACGCTCGCAGGCGTCGAAGTCCTGGCGGTTGACGCGGTCGAAGAGCTCCACGGACCGGCTGACGTCCTTGCCGCTCTGCACCACGCCGGGCAGATAGAGCCAGTCGCACTCGACGATCGTGCGGTCGGCCGCCACCGGGTACATGCGATGGAAGATCACATGGTCGGGCACGAGGTTGATGAAGACCTGCGGCTTGACGGTGATCGCGTAGTAGCGGCGGTCCTGCTCCTCGGACACCCCCGGGATGCGGTCGAGACCCTCGGAGCCGTCAACGGTGAAACCCTGGATCCCCTCGCCGAACTCGGCCCCGTGACCGACGTAGTACTGAGCCGCGTAACCGCCCGCGAACTCCGGTAGCACCTCGGTCAGTTCGGGGTGGATCGTGGCACAGTGATAGCACTCCATGAAGTTCTCGATGATGAGCTTCCAGTTCGCCTTGACGTCGTAGACGATCCGCTTGCCCACCGCGAGGTTGTCGATGTCGTAGCGCTCGATCGACTCCAGGTCGCCGAGGCGGGTGATCGCCGCGCCGATGACGTCCTCCTCGAAGGAGGGCGGGTTCTCCGCCAGACACACCCACACGTAGCCGAGCCATTCGCGGACGGCCACGCCCACCAGGCCGTACTCGGTACGGCCGACGTCGGGCATCTTGGTGAGGTTCGGCGCCGCGACCAGCTTGCCGTCGAGGTCGTAGGTCCAGGCGTGGTACGGGCACTGGAAGGCGCGCTTGACCTCACCGGTCGCCTCCGTGCAGAGCTTGGCGCCTCGATGCCGGCAGACGTTGAAGTAGGCGCGTATGGAGTTGTCCCGGGCCCGGGTGACGAGGATGCTCTCGCGGCCCACGTCGACGGTGCGGAAGGCGCCGGGCTTGGTCAGCTCGGACGCGCGCGCGACGCAGAACCACATCGCTTCGAAGATCCGTTCCTGCTCCTGGGCGAAGATGCCCGGGTCCGTGTAGGAGGAGCCGGGAAGGGTGGCGATCAGGCTGTCCGGCAGGCTTGGCGAGGTCACGCTGCGCTCCTCGGGAATCGTCGTGGAAGGATCGGTCGTCACACGCAGCGAGGGCCCTTTTCGGGTCAAGGTTGGGCATAAAGCAACGCTACGTACGATATGCAACGCACTGGGGGCCGCGTCCGCGGTGTCACGAATCGGCGGCGGTGAGCTGCTTGCGCCAACGGGTGAAGAGACGCGGCTGGTTCATCCCGAACACGGCGACCGGCGTGCCGGCCCGCCGGTACACGGCCAGGAAGCTGCGCTCGTCCGTGGAGCCTTCCTCGACCGTCACGCTGTCGGCGCCGAGGGCGTGCCCGACGAACTGGATCTTCACTCCGTACTGGTCGGACCAGAAGTAGGGAGGCCGGGGCACACCCGGTGGCGTCGCGCCGTGTGCCAGCAGCGCGGCCACGGCGGCGTCGGGCCGTTCCAGCGCACCGGTCCAGTGCTCGACCCGGCGGCGACTGCCGGTACGCGGGTCGTACCAGTTGGCGCAGTCGCCGACGGCGACGACTCCGGCCAGGCTGGTGCGGCCGTCGGCGCCACACTTCACACCGTTGTCGAGCGCCACGCCGGATCCCTCCAGCCACTCGACGCAGGGCCGCGCGCCCACACCGACGACGACGATGTCGGCCGGGATGCTGCGGCCGTCCTCCAGCAGTACGGCATCGACCCTCCCCCGGGCTCGGTCCGGGGGGACCCCCCTCTCGCTTCGCCCGTTTCCGCTCAGCCCCTTGACCCCCGTCCCGCACAGCAGCCGTACGCCGTGGTCGGCGTGGAGGGCGGAGACGACGGCGCCCATGTGCTCGCCGAGCGGTCCGGCCAGCGGTGTCGGCGCGGCCTCGACGACCGTGACGTCGAGACCGAGCGCGTAGGCGGTCGAGGCCACTTCGGCGCCGATGAACCCGCCGCCGATCACCACCAGCCGGCCGCCGCGGGCCAGATCGTCGCGCAGGGCGCGGGCATCGTCCACGGTGCGCAGCACATGCACGCCGGCGAGGCCCTCGGTGCCGGGCAGCGTGCGCGCGGCCGCACCTGTGGCGATGACGACGCCGTCGGCTCGTATCTCCCGGCCGTCGGCGAGCCGGATCGTACGCTCGGTGCGGTCGAGCCCGGTGGCGCGGGTTGCGAGCACCCATTCCGCCCGCAGGTCCTCGTCGTCCCTCTCCAGGGCGAGATCCGCTTCGCCGAGGGCTCCGGCGAGGAACTCCTTGGACAGCGGCGGCCTGTCGTACGGGCGGTGGGGTTCGTCGCCGATGACGACCAGTCGACCCTCGTACCCCCGTTTCCGCAGCGAGCGCGCGGCCGACAGTCCGGCCAGGGAGGCGCCCACCACGGCGACGGTCCTCACGCGGGTCCTCCGGCCAGGCGGGAGGCGACGCAGGGCGGCAGGTCGGGGGCCTCGGTCGACAGCCGGACGTGGATCATGCCGTCCACGACCACGACCTCGTGGGTCCGCACCGGCAGCTTGGCCGGCGGGGCGTCCACCGCTCCGGTCCTCAGGTCGAACTTCGAGGCGTGCAGCGGGCATTCCACCTCGCAGCCCTCCAGCCAGCCGTCGGCGAGCGAGGCGTCCTGGTGGGTACAGGTGTCGTCGATGGCGAAGAGCTCGCCGTCATCGGTGTGGAACACCGAGACCGGCGGATCGATGTCGAGCCGGTGGGCCTCGCCTCGCGGCAGATCCGCGAGACGGCACGCGGGAATCATCATGACACCTCGGTGCGTATAGCGAAACAGATTGCGATGAGCGCAACGCAAGTCTGAGGGCCGCCCTGAACCGCTGTCAAGGCGTCCAGAGGCCTGGTTACGCGGGGTCCGGCGCCGGATTTCCGGGCATGCCGGAGCGACCTCGAAGATCCATGTGAGCAGGCACGACAGGCCCCTTGCAGGGCGCGGCGACGACCCTGTTGCCGATGCCGTCCATGGGGAACCGCCACCTGGCCGGGGTCGTCGCCGCGTACATCGGGGCGGGGGCCGTCGCCGCGGGCTCAGAAGCCCCGGTCGATCCACTCCTGGAGGTGTGGCGCCTCGGCCCCGATGGTGGTGGTCTCTCCGTGGCCGGTGTGCACGGTGGTGTCGCCGGGCAGCGCGAGGAGGCGTTTGGCGATCGAGTCGATGATGGTGGGGAAGTCGCTGTACGACCGCCCCGTCGCTCCCGGCCCGCCGGCGAACAGCGTGTCACCGCTGAAGAGGGCGGCGAGTGCCGGGGCGTACAGGCACACGGCGCCGGGGGCATGGCCAGGGGTGTGCAGCACGGTCAGTTCCGTGCCCGCGGCAGTGAGTCCCTGCCCGTCGGTCAGCTCGCCGTCGGGCTTCCGGTCGGGATGGGTCTGCTTCCACAGTGGCAGGTCGTCGGCGTGCAGCAGGATCGGGGCGCCGGTGCGGTCGGCCAGTTGGGGTGCGGCGTCGATGTGGTCGTTGTGCGCGTGAGTGCACACGATCGCGCGCAGGGTGCGTCCACCGAGGGCCCGTTCGATGGCGTCGGCGTCATGGGCGGCGTCGATGACCACCGCCTCTTCGTCGTCGCCCACGATCCACACGTTGTTCTCGACCTCCCATGTGCCGCCGTCCAGCGAGAAGGTCCCCGACGTGACGAGACGCTCGATGCGGATGCCCGCCATCAGAAGACCACCACCGAGCGCAGGACATCACCGTGGCGCATGCGCTCGAAGGCCTTCTCCACCTCGTCCAGCGTGATGGTCTCGGTGACGAAGGCGTCCAGGTCGAGGCGACCCTGCAGGTAGAGGTCGACGAGCACCGGGAAGTCACGGGAGGGCAGGCAGTCCCCGTACCAGGACGACTTCAGTGCCCCGCCCCGGCCGAAGACGTCCAGCAGGGGCAGCTCCAGCTTCGCCTCCGGGGTCGGCACGCCGACCAGCACCACCGTCCCGGCGAGATCGCGCGCGTAGAAGGCCTGCCGGTACGTCTCCGGACGGCCCACCGCGTCGATGACCACATCGGCGCCGAATCCGCCGGTCAGCTCGCGCACCGCCTCGACCGCGTCAATCTCCTCGGAATTGACCGTGTGGGTCGCGCCCAGCTTCTTCGCGGTGGCCAGCTTGCGGTCGTCGACGTCCACCGCGATGATCTTCGCCGCACCCGCCAGGTTCGATCCGGCAATCGCCGCGCCCCCCACACCGCCGCAGCCGATGACCGCCACGCTGTCACCGCGTCCGACGTTGCCGGTGTTGATGGCCGCACCGATGCCCGCCATCACACCGCATCCCAGGAGCCCGACGGCGGCCGCCGACGCGGCCCGGTCCACCTTCGTGCACTGCCCGGCCGCCACGAGCGTCTTCTCGGCGAAAGCGCCGATGCCCAGTGCCGGCGAGAGCTCCGTACCGTCTGTCAGGGTCATCTTCTGCTTCGCGTTGTGCGTGTTGAAGCAGTACCAGGGCCGCCCGCGCAGGCACGCGCGACACTGGCCGCACACAGCACGCCAGTTCAGGATCACGAAGTCACCGGGCGCCACGTCCGTGACCCCCTCACCCACCGCCTCGACCACTCCCGCGGCCTCATGCCCCAGCAGGAAGGGGAAGCCGTCGCTGATGCCGCCCTCGCGGTAGTGCAGATCGGTGTGGCAGACGCCGCAGGCCTCGATCTCGACCAGCGCCTCACCCGGGCCGGGATCGGGCACGACGATCGTTTCCAGACTGACAGGGGCGCCCTTGCTCCGCGCGACGACAGCACGGACCTGCTGAGTCATGGCCACTCCTCGACTGACAGAGGTTCGAGATGTTTCCTATTACGGCACGCATCTCGCCTTTCGCAACAAGCATCTCGGAGGCCGAAGCAGCGGTCAAGGAACCTGTCATGCGATCCGAGATAGGAGCGGTGAGCACGCCGGCCGAGCACGAGCGGACTGGGGTCGTTCCTGTTTGACGGACAGGTTGCATGTGTTGCTCAGGCTGCGCCGACCTCGCACTCGGCCGGGCTTTGGTAGCCGAGGCTGCTGTGGAGCCGGTGCAGGTTGTACCAGCTCTCGATCCACTCGAATATCGCAGTGTGGGCGGCGACCCGGCTGGGCCAGGGACGAGTGTCGCCCGGCTCGTTCTTCAGGGTGGAGAAGAACGACTCGGCGAGCGCGTTGTCCCAGCATTGCCGGTACGCCCGACGGACAGACTCCGGCTCCGGCTCCGGCTCCGGCTCCGGCTCCGGCTCCGGCTCCGGCTCCGGCTCCGGCTCCGCAAGTGGGGTTCTCTGTTCGGCGGTTTCGCGTACGTGTACGCGGAGCGCAGCGGCATCAACTTTCGGCTCAGTTACACGGAGGAGGAGGTTCAGGACCTCGGGATAGCTCCGCGAGGATCCTTGTGACGGTCCCCCCGAGTACCGGGGCAGCGTCGACCTCAAGGACCAGGTAAGCCTCACCGACCCGCTACGCCTGGCGCATCGCCTACGAGGCAACCTGACCCGCGCCCCACTTTGCACTCTCTCCATCTGGAGCGGGTGTGTCGTCGCGGGGCACTGGGCGGCCAATCAGTCAAAGCCACACGTACGGCATGAGCGTCGTCTGCCACACCCAGGCCCCTGGATCTCCCGATCGTACGAAGACCGGAATCAACCCGCCAACAAGGTAAGGAGCGTCGTAGTTGGCCAATCTCCCCAACCAGGTACGCAGCCACAAGTCAGTGGAACCAAACGACAAGGCGTACGTTCTCGGCCCCGTGGACCTCGCTGAGGATGCGCATGACGCTCCAGACCCGGCCCCAGTCGGTGTCGATCCCTGCGGCTGAGGCGCGGGTTCGTGTGCCTGAGGCGTTGGTCTCCTGCCAGTCCGTGGTGTCCAGCTCGGCCCAGGTCAGCCAGGTGGTCCCGTGCACATAGCGGGGGCCGCCGTAGCCGGCGAACTCACCTCGCAGCCCAGCCGAGGCGTCGTCCGGGAAGCCACGATCCTCCGCCAAGGGACGGAAGCCGAAGGAGTTTCGGACTCCGAAGAGGCAGGCCAGGCCGTCGTAGGCGTTGCCCCTGTTGAGGAGGAAGAGATCGATGCCGACCTCCCATACGGAGTCCTCGTCGTCGGGGCCCCATAGGCGGGCCCCCGGCCGGCATTCGATCATTCCGCTGACGTCGGTCGACATGGAGAGATCCTGCCTGCTCAGGCCGGGAGCCAGCATCTCCTTTTCGCGCGCGTGCGTACGTGGCCCGGTCGAGGCTCTGGCTCAGCCGGATCCCTAGACGTCATAGGGACGCCTCCTGCACGGTTCCGGCCAACTGCAGGGCTCAGCGGCAACACATGCTCAGGCGCGGACTCCGCCCACGTAACGCCAGCATTTTCAGCTCAGCAGAGGATTGCCCTGGAGGTTCCCTTCCCCGCACGGCCAGGGGCCCTCGGCCAGAGGGCCCAACGGTGTACGGAATACCAGGACCTCATTGTCCAGGGAGACGACGACGCTGCCTTCGCTCAGCAGTAGCGCACGACCAATGACCGCTCGGCGGTCGTCCATGGCGAACAGTTCGTGTCCGGCGAGGTCCGTGTCCACGGCGAGTAGCTTGCCGTCGCGCCAGAACACGGCGGTTCCCTCGCAGTCCATCGCGGGGTAGGACGTGTAGTAGCCCGTCAGCGCCGGCCCGTCCACGAGGCTGTTGTCCGGTGCGAGCCGCCGGAAGCATGATCTCGAAGGCAGGCGATTTTCGAGCTCGGGGCCGCTGGCGCTGCCGTTCTTGTCGACGAGCATGGCCCCGTGGCTGGCCCAGCGCGCGGTTTCGGCGCCGTCCCGGCCGAAACGGCCGGTCGTGAACGCGCCGTAGCCCTGGGATCCGATCAGGAACTGGCCAAGGCCGGCTATCGCCTTTCGGCCTGTGGGAGCGGGCGAGGTGGCCGACACGGTCTCGCCGCTGTCCAGGTCGAGGAAGAACGTCCGCCCGATGCCGCCCCGTGTGTCGGTGAAGCTGGCTGCGATCCGGTCGGCCGTTACGAGCAGTGGCTCCCAGTGGTCTACGTCGATCTCCTCCGGGATCCAAGGTCTACGCGGCTCGATCTCCCATCCGGTCCGGTTTCCCATCTCCACCACACCCGGGAATGACACCGCACCGAGGCCGATCGGCGTTGACCACAGGCGCTCGCCCTCTCGCGTGTACCGGGCCACGCGAGGCTCCGGCGCAGACGTGGGCCGGCTTCGTTCCCCACGGACCAGGCAGGAAGCGCTGACCCAGGAAATGACGAACCCGTCGTCGAGGAGGACGAACGCCCCGATCTCCTCGTCGTGGCGGCAGTCCGGGCGGACGCGGGGCCCAGAGGATCCGTCCGGCAGAACACCTTCCAGCAGCCGGCCGTCGCCATCCAGGTAAGCGACCCACAGAGTGCCGTCCGTGGACAGACGGGATTGCGGCATGCCCGTCCCGGGGTAGGTCCGCTGCCACGCCACCTTGCCTGAGAGGTCGACCCTCGTGACCACGGTCACCAGGGGATTCGCACCGTGGCCGGTCACGGTCAAAGGACCGGAGGGATCGGACGTGGCCACAGCTCGGACCTGGCCCGGCAGGGTGAAAACGCGATGAGAGGGTCATGCGTCCACATCTTGCCGCACGCCTCCGGCCGCAGCGGTTGGGCCCGTTGCGGCGCCGTCTCGGCCAACTGGAACGCCTCGGGACCAACTTCGATGCTCAGAGCCGTCGTTGGTGATGCTCCGCAGAAGTTCGTGGAGAGGTGCTTGTGGCTGAGCGCCCCATCTGGAGAATGGTGTGCTCAGCACGTCAGCGGGCACTCAGACATGTGGCGGCGCCGAGGGCCCAGAGATGCAGGACGAGGGCCCGGCCTTCCCCTCTTACTCGTTCTGGCTCGTCGTTGGCGGGGTGGAAATCCAGGGGCCGTGCGACGGACGCGGGGTAGTTCCAAGACCTGGTGGGCCGCTGGTCCGCCGTTCTAGTTGTTCCTCACCTTGGATTGATGCCGGAGAACATGGGCCCCGCAGGGTCCATGGCAGTGATGCGTGCCCCGGGGGAAGCGTCTTCAGCTTCCTTGCTGGGCGCCTTCGCGGACTGTTTGGGCTGGTCGGCCTTGTCAGCCTTTTGCGGGGCCTTTTGCTTCTTCGCAGTCATGGCAGCGTCCAATCTCTGGCGGTTCCATCCAGCGTGGCACCACTGAGACCCGCAGGCATCCGTAGAGACACGGCACCGTCCTAACCCGTCCTGTGTGGAGCGGAAGGGTGCGGTGTGGGTGCGCACGCTGCCCTGGTAGGCGCCCGGTTGGTCCCGGGGCTGAACACGGCGGCGGTCACGGTTCAGTCCGTACACCCCGCCCTAACGGGCCGTCCACCAGGCAGCCCCGCTCCCCTACCCTCCGTAAGCTCGACCTGACCTACGGTGCCGGAGCACGGGGGGCGCACAGGGGTGCACAGTCAGCGCGACTGTTCGGCATTCGAACGACCCGCCCTTTACCTCGTCGCAGGGTGGGGGCCCCGCGCTTCCGAGTTTGCCAAGGTCCGTCATTTCTTTGATGGATGAGCGCGCGTCTCAGGAGGTACCCCCATGCCCAGACGACTTCGCCTCCGCGCTCGGTACCCGGGTGCCCTGAGCTGACCCGAGCCGGCGGACGCTGGAGGCTCGCGTCACCATCAGCGCCAATCTGGCCGCCGTTCTCTGGCCGGTAGGCGGTGAAAGGCGCGATAGGTCGCAACACGTGATGCATGAGCGGGTGCCGGCCGGCCTGCACCGGTGTGTGGATCTCGGCAAGCACGTGCTGCTGCCCGCCGGGACGATCAACATGATCGAGGAGAAGGTCTACGTCGACCGGACAAAGAAGCAGAGGAAGCGGTGGTGGCGGCCACCGCGCTCGTCGGCGGCGCGGCCACGCGCGCTCACGCCGACCTGCACACGCCTCCACGACTGGCCCGTGACTCCTCGCACCTGGTGAATTTACGCTGGACAGGGCGGCCGGCTCGGTGAGCGGCCCCCGGCCGCACCTGTGGGCACCTGCCCCTCCCCCTCAGTTGCAGGTGCCCACCCAGGCCGTCAACCATGGGCTGAACTCTGTCCCTCGCTGAACAGCGGCACCTCCTCCACGATCTCGTCCAGGCGCGGCCGTTTGAAGCGGAGCGGGTGCCGGAGAACAGCCCGGTCGGCGCTGACTTCCGCCGACCGGGCCGGGCGCGCGGACGAGGCAGAGTCGTTGCCGGCGTTGCCGTTGGTCGGACGCAGCGGCCGCCACGCTTGGTGGCCAGGGCGATAGAGATCGGACCGTGACCAGCGCGATAGCGACCGGCAGCGAGGCCCCCCACACCGGACTGCGGGGGCTGGCCCCTACCCGCGTCAGCGCGGGCATCCAAGCCGCCCATGCCGGTAAACATGCTGGTCACAGCCATTGAGTGCCGATCCCGTGGCGGGCAGATGCCGGACTTGCGGGGCGAACACATGTCCCCCGCACAGTGCCCCCGGCGGCTGGCCATCGCCACATCACGCAATTACGTGCGACGGGAGCAAACCCGAAAGGACACCATGCCGCCCACGAAAGGACCGTCTGCCATGCCCGCTCAGACCCCCGAGTCCCCCGCGCCGCAAGCAACACCGAACTCACCCCGGATTCGCGCCCGCCTGCGACGCTCGGCCCGCACCGCCCTGACCCTCACGGTCACCGCAGCCGTGGGCCTCGCTATCTACCGGGAACACCTCGCCGACCCCCTCGCCGTCGCCATCGGCGGCGCCGGCCTCATAGGCGCCCTCCGCCGACGCTGACCATACGAAGGCCAGCCCCCGACCGAAGGCAGGACGGACGGCATCTGCGGGGTCATCCACCCGCAGATGCACAGCCGATTGAAGCGAACCGGG
Organism: Streptomyces sp. NPDC059874; assembly: GCF_042731135.1. Classification (NCBI taxonomy): domain Bacteria; kingdom Bacillati; phylum Actinomycetota; class Actinomycetes; order Kitasatosporales; family Streptomycetaceae; genus Streptomyces; species Streptomyces sp. NPDC059874. The sequence goes on along the minus strand of NZ_JBHWJY010000012.1, from coordinate 101,330 downwards.
TGCCGGAAGACGCCGCCTCGGTCGACGGCGGTACCGGCGCTGATCTCCGCGACCAGCTCGGGGTGTACGAGGGTCACATCCAGGATGTCCCGGCTCGCACCACGCCGATGCAAACCGTGGCACCGTGGCCCACGGCCTCGTCGACCAGTGCCTCCAGGTCTCTACGGCCGGCCTCGGTGGCCAGCGGGCCCACGTCGGTCTCCTCCCGCATCGGATCGGATCGCCCACGGTCAGCGCCCTTCATATGGTCATGCCCGGTTTGGCGGCGGCGTCGCATGCCCAAGCCCATCAGTTCGTCGAGGAGCATGGCGCTGATGCCGCCGTGGCCATAGCCGGGTGGTCCTTCGTGCGCGATGCCTAGGCGGAACCGACCGGTGACGCCGCCGGCGACGGGAGTGACGTGCATCGGTGGCGCGAGCGGGCTGCCGGCGCCGGTGACGGGGTTGTACATCCGTACGCCGCCCGGGAAGTAGTCCACCTCGGGGATCTCCGCCGGCGTGCGGCGGCGGCCGGTGAGCTGTCCGGTGAGCGTACGGACGCCGTCTGCCAGGTGGTTCAGGGTTTCCGGGGAGGCCGCGGTGCGGACGGCGGCGTCGACGAGCAGCGCAGCTCGTGACCGAGGGCGGCGATCGCCTCCCGTTGGCGTTCCAGGTCTCCGGCTGCCGGGTCGTGCGGGGTGGTGAGGGGCGCGTTCATGAGGACGTGGTCAGCGTGTGGGCTCGGCCGGGGTGGTGTCGCGGACGAAGACGGGCTTGAGGTGCTTCTCGGGCAGTGCGTCGGGGAGCTGTTCCCAGTCGAGGACGTGGGAGACGACGCGTGCGGGGTCGACGGTGCCGGAGGCGGCGAGGTCGAGGGCGTCGGGGATGTGGGCGCGGACGTTGTCGCGGGCGACCCTGAGGGTGACGCCGGTGAGGTACATGTCGAGCAGCGGCAGCTCGCCGGGGCGGAAGTGGTTGCCCGCCGACTCGCAGATGCCCTCCGGCGCGAGGGACCTGACCGCGAGCGCGAGCTGCTCGACGCGACCGGTGGCCTCGACGGCAATGTCGAATCCGTGGTGGACCGGTTCGAGGATTTCGATGGTGCGGGCACCGAAGCCTTCGGCGAGCTTGCGGTGCTCCGCGTCGGGGTCGACATAGAGGATGTCGGAGGCACCGAGGGCGCGGGCGATGTCGCAAACGTAGAGGCCGATGCTGCCGCGGGCGACGACCAGGACCCGCGCGCCGGGGCGGGCCTTGAGGTGGGGTGCGACCAGGCGCCATGAGAGCGACCAGTTGTCGCCGGCCGAGGCCATCGCGACCGGGTCGAGGCCGGCGGGGAGCGGGACGAGCATGGCGTCCGCGTACGGGACGCGGACCAGGTCGGAGAAGAGCCCGCCCCAACTGCCGCCGATCGGCGCGCCGTACATCGCCATGTGCGGGACCGAGGCACAGTGGGCGGTGAGCCCGCCTCGGCAGGGCTCGCAGGTGCCGCAGCTGATGGACCACGGCACGACGACGAGGTCACCCGGAGCCACAGTGGTCACCCCGTCGCCGACGTCGGTGACGCGGGCGACGCACTCGTGACCGAGGGCGAACGGCGGGTCGATGAAACCGTGTCCGGCCAGGATCGCGGAGTCAACGTCGCAGGAGGTCGCGGCCACCGGCGCGACGATCGCCTCCTGATCGGACCGGAGCTTCGGGTCCGGGGCCTCGCGCCACTCGACCGTGCGGCGGGCGATGTAGGTGAGCTCACGCATCGGCCTGCTCCTTGTCCTGCTGGGCGAGGGCGACCAGGTCTGCGTAGCGGATGACGGAGCCGCCCGCGCCCCACGTTCCGTCCGGCTGCTCGTGGACGAGCACCCACACCCGCAGAGCCTCGGCCGGGGCGAGGCCGGCGGCGGACAGAACGGTATTCGTCGCGTCCTGGACCAGGCCGCCCTTGCGCCGTTCGGACAGCGCCCCCTGCGGCACTGTCACCTCCACGAGGTAGCGGGGCGCGTCGTCCTCGGCGGTCGTCTGGGTGCCTTCGGGCAGCTCGACGAGGTAGCTCCACGCCTGGGCGCGGAAGAAGGCGGTGTCGGGCGCGCCTTCCCAGCGCAGAAGAACGGCCGCGAGGTCGCGCTTGACGGTGGCCCGTCCCTCCTTGGTGAGGGCGCCGGTCGGCACGGTCAGCCGGATCATGGGCATGGCAGCTCCTATGACGAGTGTTATAGACCCCGGGCACGGTAGACTATGACGGACGTTATAGCCAGAGGGGAGCATGCAGGTGGCCAAGAGCAGTACGCCGTCGCGCGAGCGCATCGTGGCCGGTGCCGCGGACATGATCAGCCGGCGCGGGCTCAGCGCCACGAGCATCCGGGAGATGGCCAAGCACGCCAAGGCGCCGCTCGGCTCGACGTACCACTACTTCCCCGAGGGCAAGCAGCAACTGGCCTGCGAGGCCGTCCGGTTTACAGGTGAGTGGGTCGCGCGGAGCCTGCGTAAAGAGCTGGAAGCGGGTCCGGCCGCGGGCCTGAGGGCTTTCCTCGACCTGTGGCGCAAGATCGTTGTCGACAGCGATTTCCACGCCGGCTGCCCCGTCCTCGCCGTGGCCATCGAAGAGCCTCAGGACGGCGAGATCCCTCCCGCCCTGACGGCCGCGGCCGAGGTCTTCGAGCAGTGGGAGGCCCTGCTGGCCGACTCGCTCCGGGCGCACGGTGCCGAGCCCGAGCAGGCCGCACAGCTCGCCACGCTCGTCGTGGCGGCCGTCGAGGGCACGGTGGCCATGTGTCGCGCCAAGCGCAGCACCGAGCCGCTCGACCGCACCGCCGAGCAGCTCCAGGCCCTCATCGCCGCAGCAACCGCGAAGTGACCCCCGTTCGCGGGTGTCCCCACTCCCTGCGGGGTGCGGACACCCGCGTACGGGCCGGCGTCACGCGCCGAGCTTGGCGCGGATCGCCTTCATCTTCTCCTCCGTGAACACTCCGGAGTCGAGGAGCGAGAGGACGGACAGCACCCCGCCGCTGGAGCCCCAGCTCCCCTCGTCGATGACGCGGAAGTTGACCCACCAGGTCGGCGACGGCTTCGCCAAGCCACAGGCGTCGGCCAGTGCGGCCAGGACGCGCTCGATGACCGCGGTCCTGACCTCCTGCCGCCAGTCCCCGTCCATCACCGCCACGTCGATCACCATCACGTCGGCATCCGGCCCCAGGTCCGCGAGCAGCCGCCCGCCGATCGCCATCATGTCCGGCTGACGCTCCACGAAGTGCACCTGGAACCCGATCCGCGCGGGCGGCGCGAACCGCCCCACCTCGGGCACGAGAACGGCGTCAGTCAGCGTCTCGGCCAGCGTGCGGCGCTGCTCCTGGCTCAGTCGTCCCGTCGGGGTGTTCACGGTGACGATCGTCACGACATCCTCCTATGACAGTCGTTATAGATGCCCTCCAGCGTACACCCGCCTATAACGATCGTCATATCGCGGCTGGTGGAGGTGTGAGCCCGCGGCGCCGGACGAAGCGCCTGGCGGTAGACCGGCATAGGGCCGCTGGAAAGCTGAGCGAGATCTCGTACGGGTTTCACTGGGTGGCCCGGTGAAGCGGCCAGACACCCGGCATCGGAGGCGCCAGTTCCCGCCCCCTGCACACCGGGGACTGCTGGGACACCGGCCACGGCTACACCCTCGCCGTCCCGGAGCAGCTACGGAGGCTGCCGGCCGAGGGCGTGCCCGGATGTATCCGCTGCCGGATGCCGGGTCACGCCACCGCTGTGCCCCCACCCTCCTGAATCCGCCAGCGGCGCACCCCCTTCAAGGGCCCCGGCCGAGAATCTCGCCGTCCACGCGGACGCGGCGCCCGCGCTCGGCGTCCGGCGGGTAGACGATCACGCGCAGGTCGGGGCTCATCCTCCACCCTGCCGGTGCCCGGTCACGCCGGCACAAACCCCCGAGAAGGACGGTAGGCCGCACCCGCTGTCCTCCCCCGATACCGAATCCGGTCACTTTCAGGGTGACCTGGCAGGCGTCCCCCCAGGTGACGGCGTCGTAGGAGGTGGACTCGCTCATCTTGGCGGGCGTGCCGTCTACGGAAGCCCCTCCACGTCCACACGGTGAACGTCGCCATATGCTCACCCTGAGTGTCCGGCAAACACCACCGGCACGGTCACCGCTGCGTGGCGGCTCTACCGGAACGGGCCGCGCGCTGAACTGACGACAGAAATCGGCACTCCTGTATCGAGGAACAACAGACCAGCGATGCTTCCGTCCTTGTGGAACGTCACTCGGAACTCCCCAGGCCGGCGTTCCATGCTCAGCGGCACGTTGACCACGGTGAACTCGCCGAAAGCGACGTCGTTGGGATCCCCGTGTGACTGATAGCTGCCGAACTTGTTCTGGTAGGTCTCCCAGGCCCCCGCCAGGGCGTCCGGGGGCAGTAGCTTGCGCAGCGTCGTATCAAAGTGGGCTGCGGCGGCGGTGAAGTTGCCGTTCACGATGTCGTCGAGCGTCTGAGTGGCGATCCGGTCGTATTGAGTCTGAGCCGGGGCTGCCGCGGCTGGGCCGGCGACCGTCGTGACGGTGTTGGCCTGCATCGCCGCCACCGCGAAACCGGTGGCCGGAAACCACGCGCAGGCGGCCAGCGTGACCGCGGCCACCGCCTCGACCAGTTGCCGATTGCTCCTGAGCGTTGGGCCTTTGTCGGGCATCAGCACCACGACTTTCTCCAGCGTGGCGGGTCCGGATAAGTCCATGTTGCGCCCTTCCCTCTTGCCTCGCATGCCCGGGAGCAGGGCGTTCTGGCCCTCCGCTGAGCAGGGCGCTTACGGGCGCTGGCCGACCCGCGTCAGAAGGTCAAGGCGGTCCGGAACGTCTTGCCTCTGCGATGAGCCGGGATGGGGTCATGAACAGCGGTCTGCGCCATGACGGCGGGCCACCGTTATGGCGGAGCCGTGCCGGTCGCCCTCCCGAGTGAGCACGTCGGGTCTGCCAACGGGCCACTCAGGCTTCCCGGAGAGTGTGCTTGTTCCTGTTGGCGGACAGGTTGCATGTGCTGGTCAGGCTGCGGTGGTAGCCGAGACTGCTGTGGAGTCGACGGGTGCGCTGGCTGACCAGCTCGGTGGCGAAGAAGGATTCGGCGAGGGCGTTGTCCCGGCACACTCCGATCCGTCCGACCGAGAGCCTGATGTCGTGGGCAGAGACGAGGGCGGCGAAGGCATGGCTGGTGTACTGGCTGCCACGGTCGGAGTGAAAGGCGACCGTTCCTTCCGGTTGTCGCTGGTGGCAGGCGGCCTTGAGTGCGTCCGCCGCGAGGGAAGCCCCAGGTGGTCGGAGGTGGCCCAGCCCACAACGCGGCGGGAGGCGATGTCGATCACGGTGGCCAGGTAGAGCCGGCCCTCACCGGTCGGGATGTAGGAGATGTCGCCGCACCAGCGCGTGTCGATGGCGGCCGGGTCGGGCTGGAAGTCGCGTCGGACCAGGTCAGGCCGGGTTTGTGGTGTGGGGGGCGGGGATGGTGGTCCGTTGCCCTCGCCTGCGGTGGCGGCCGGTGAGACCGGCGGCCCTCATGGACCAGTCAGTCCATCCGTCCCTGCAGCTCATGCAGTACCACTGCGCGGCCCCGCACTACCGCCGGGCGAGTCCAGCGGACGCCACGACCTGCACGGTAGAGCCGTACGGACTCCCTGACCGCCCGGCATGACCGGAACCCGCATGCGGACCCCGGCCGCGGCCGGGTACTGCGCGTGGGCTAGTCTCCGGCGGATGATGTTCAAGGGATTGCCGGCTCGGCGGCGAGCACGCAGGGCCGAGCAGGGGGAACGCGGCGCCGCGCCGGGGAGCCGGCTCGGCTGGCTGGATGCGCTGCGTGGGATCGCCGCGCTGGCCGTGGCGGCCCACCACTTCGAGATCATGAGGTTGATCCCCAACGGCGACACCATCGCGGCCCGATTCGACCTCGGCTTCTACGGGGTCATCGCGTTCTTCATCGTCAGCGGATACATCATCCCGGCTTCGCTGGAGCGCCGCGGTGACGTCCGGGCGTTCTGGATCGGCCGGATCTTCCGGATCTATCCGGCGCTGATCGTGACCATGCTCCTCGCCGAGTTCGTCCTGCCCCCCGACTACCAGGTCCTCACCTTCGACGGCTACGGGCACGACAAGCTCTGGCTGGCAGGCAACGGCCTGATGCTGTCGGACATGCTGGGCGTGGTGAATGCGCTTGGCATCTCGTGGACGCTCACGTACGAGATGCTCTTCTACTTCTTCGTCAGCAGCCTCTTCACGGTCGCCTGGCACCGGCGCACCACGCCGATCGCGGTCACGGCGGCGGGGATCGCGCTCACTCTGGGCGTCTGGATCCCGTCGTACAGCCTGACCCACACCCTTGCCGAGCTCAACCACCTCGTGGCTGCCGCCGTGCTCGTCGTGGTCACGGGTGTGGCCTGCATGATCAGCGGCAACGCGGCGCTGGCCCGGATGGGTGGTCTGCTGCTGGGCGGGTTCGGCGTGCTGCTGGTGTTCACCAACGGCCGGACACCCGCGTACGAGACCTTCACCATCCTCGCGACGATGTTCGCGGGCACGGTGGTCTATCGGGCGCAGCACGGGCAGATCGAGCGCATCGAGGCGTGGCTGTCCGTCGGTTTCGTGGTGGCGGCGGGCGCCATGGTGGGGTGGATGTACAACCGGGACGAGATGGCGCGGGCGACCGCGACGTTCACCTGGCCGGCGTGGACCAACGCCTATCTGGCGGCGTGGGCGTCGTTCGGGCTCTTCCTCCTGCTGCGAAACCGGCGGCTGCCGCGCGTGTTGACCTGGCTGGGCGCGGTGAGCTTCTCGGTGTACCTGCTGCACTGGCCGGTGAAGAAGTTCCTGCTGTGGCAGCTCGGCTGGGACAGCAACCACTACTACAACAAGCTCGCCGCGATGCCGTTCGTCGAGCGGTGGTCGTGGGTGGCCGGGTACGTCGCGGTACTGCTGGCGGTCTGCTGGGTGGTGTACCGGCTGGTGGAGGTGCCGTTCCAGAACCTGGGCCGCACGCTGACCCGGGCGATGAATCGCCGCCGGCCGCCACAGCCCTTGGAACAGCCGGCACCCGTCGCGGCGCCCCCCGTCATCCCGGCGGCGCATGCCTCCACGGCACCGGAACCGGTACTGGCGGGCACAAGCGCGGCCCCGAGCCCGGGTGGCCGGGGGAAATCGGGCTGAGCCAGCGACGCCGGACGACAGGAACACCCACGTCAGCCGAGCGCTTCTGCCTGAGCCGTTCATGACATGACGTTCCAGGTCACCGACCGACGTACTCGAAAACCCCTCCGTCCGGGTGCCTCAAAACCGCCCGACGTCCGTTCGGCGTGGCCGCAGGTGCGGCGATGACCTCAGCGCCTGCCGCCTCGCAGGCCGCGACCGCGGCATCCAAGTCCGGGACGGACAAGGGGGCTGCCACCCCGGCGAACCACTCCGCGACCTCGCCGAGCCCAGCGAACAGGAGAAGCGAGCCCGTGCCGGCCAGCTTCAGCCCGCGGGCGCGCCGTCGGCGGCGGGCTGAGCCGGCGCATCAGCTCGCGGGGGACTTCCTGCCCCACCGGCCCGGCCCGGGCATCTTGCGCGGGGACTTCGGCGCGCTGAACCCCGTCCTCTACCTGATCCATGCCACGGGCCACCCCGAAAACCTCGACCGGGGCGCGCGGGCCCTCTTCGACCGCCCCCTTGCCGGACTCCTGGGACCAGGCGGTGCCACACCGGACGGAATCGCGCAAACCCCGCACCTCCTACGTCCATTCAAGCTGTGGAGCACCGTGAGTGGAGTCCTGTCGGCCTGGCTGGGACCGGAGACGGTGCGACCAATCGACTGGCCCGCAGACTCCCACGGGCCGTCCAGACCGGCGGTCGGCGCCGCCCTGATGGCCTCCACGCGCGCCGCACAGCGAGCAGGGAACGAGGCAGGCACGCTGCTGACCGGAGTGCTGAACGGGAGCACCTCCTACCCCCACTTCACCAGCCTGGTCCCCAACACCGACCCCTGGCCCGGCTACGTCACCTACACCACACTGCGCCACCTGACCCTGTGCGCCGACACCCCCCAGGGCCTGGCTCAAAGTCCGGCTCATTTGATCTTGTGGCAAGATCGCTGGATGCTACGACTAACCGATTTCATTATCGATTGCCCGGATACGATGAAGCTGGCAGCCTTCTACGCTGAGGTGACGGGGCTCCCGGTCAAGGAGGGCAGTAACGAGCACTGGGCCGGTATCCGGTTCGGCGAGATCGAACTGGCCTTCATCCAGGTGGAGGACTACCGCGCCCCGCAGTGGCCCGACAACGAGCACCCCAAGCAGTTCCACCTCGACTTCGAAGTCGACGACATCGAGGCCGAACAGCACCGCGTCCTGGCCCTCGGCGCGACCCTGCAGCGGGACTGCATCGGCCCCAACGGCTACGGCTTCCGCGTCTACACCGACCCCATTGGCCACCCCTTCTGCCTCTGCCGCAACAAGGGTGTCATCTGGACCGATCAGGGCCCCATCTGGCCCAAGCACGACCAGTAGGCCGTGTTTCGAAGTGAGCTGAGCGGCGGCGTGTCCTGATGGGGAAGGAGCGAGGTCTCCGGTAAGGGTTCATCGACCAAGAAGAACCAGACACCGGAGACCTCGTGGCCACCCTGGCGGTGACGCGGCGGTTCGCGATTTGACCGACGCACAGTGGGCGATCCTGGAGCCGTTCTTACCTGCTCCCAGGCGGCCGGGTCGGCCCTCGGAGTGGACCATAGTGCCGGGATTCCGGACACCATCCGAGAGCGTTGCCCGGACCGGTTGAATCTCGACGTCAGCGCTCCGCACGACGAGGCGCCCCGACGGATCGAGGCCGCGCCGGCGGCCGGTGGCCGACTCGTCTCCGCGGCCCGTGCCCCGGCCTTCTGGGTACTCGCCAACCCTGAAGGCAACGAGGCCTGTGTCTCCACCTGGCAGGGCCGGGACGGCTGACCCACACCACCCGCCCGACGGACACCCCATGGGACATGCCCGGGGCCGCTCAGCTTGATGCAAAGGCAAACCACTGTCAGAACTCGGCAACACGGTTCTGCCGGCCCGAGGGCGTCGCTAGCCTTGGACTAAAACGGACTGGGGGGAACCATGTCAGTCTGGAACGCCGTGACGACGTTGAGTTCAGTGGCCGGCACCTTGATCGTGGCCATAGCGGCTTTGTACGCCGCGCGCCAGGTCAGCGAGGTCAAGCGCACTCGGGCGATCACGTCGCTGGTCGCTTTGCACCAGGAGTACCAATCCGCTGAGCTGAGTCGGGTACGTCGTCGGCTGAGGGCCAATGAGCTTGGGGACTTCACGCAGCTCAGTGCAGACGACAGAGAAGAGTTGGACAACCTCCTCCAGAAGCTCGAGCTTCTTGCCGTGCTGACCGACCGTGGCTTGCTCGAGATCGAAGACGTAGTGGCTCTGTTCCCCGGGATCCCGACGACCTTCGCACAGGTGCGCCCGTATGTAGACCTGCACCGCCGTGCACGGCCTCGATACGCCGCCCAGACAGAGAAGCTGGCGGGACGGTACGGTTGACATATCGCCATCAAACCGTCCAAACAGGAACGATCTGCACATGAGAGAACGCCGCAGCATTGCCCTGCGGGCGAGGGGCTTCGGCCCGCCGAACCGGCCGTTCGGAAACTTCCGGACGGCCACCAGCAGCCCCGCGCAACGGGGTTGGCAAGTTCCCGGCCATGGGGAGAAAACGCCTGGATAACCAGGTATTTGGGTGCGGGGGCGCTGCTGTTCGCAGTGTCGGCCATATGGTCGCTGTTGCTCCGTGCGGGTATGTCGGTGTACAGGCCGGACGTGGCCGTACTCGGGGCAGTGGCACTGGTGCTGACCGCCGGGTGGGTGTGGTCGGGTTCCCGGCCGGTCCGGGTCACGCCGGCCCGGGAGGTCGATCCGGTGCCGGCGCCGCCCGCGCGGCTGCCCTGGGACCGATTCAGCCGGTTCATGATCGTGCCGTGGCTGCTGGGCGTGACGGTGGTCTTGCCCGCCCTGTCCGTGGTGACCGAGCTGGCGCTCCGTCCGGACGGCGATGACCTGAAGCGGATCGCGGCGATACAGAAGGCCGGCGCCACGGTGGCCGAGGGCAGCATCGTCGCCGTTCACCGGCTGCAGAAGGAGGACCCCGAGTTTCCGAAGTACAGCGGTGACGTGACGGTCGAAGTCCCCGTCCGCACCCGGGACGGCGGCGTGGGTACCGGGCGGGTCGAGGTGGTGAACGGACACCTCGGGCATCAGAGGGACGCGCCTTCCTTCAAGCCGGTCGAGGTGTTGTACGCCCCGACCGCGCCGGAACTCGGCGGCGTCGTGGACGCCGGCAACGACGTCGGCCGGTACGCGAGGGCGGACTCTCCGCTCGCGTTCTCCCTGCCGGCCTTCGGTGCCGTGATCGCCATCGTTCCCGGAGGGCTCCTGCTGTTCGTCCTGGCGCCGCGTTTGACGCAGATCCCGCCCGCCGACACCGCCGCCCAGGCCCTCCTCTCGGACGCGGCCGGTGGGGCGGCAGTGCCCGCCGTGCGGGCGCGGATCACCGCGGCCCGGCGCGGCGACCACACGTCGTTCGGTTCCACAGACGGCACGGTCCGTGTGACATCGGACCACAAGCTGCGCTTCGAGCTGGAGGACTCCGAGGTGCTGCTCGGCAACCCTGCCGTCGAGCCCAGGGGGCTCGCCCTCCTCGCGGCGCGCATGGGACGACGGCCGGGCTGGCTGTGCGGCGCCCGGAACTGGCGTCTGATCAGGAACGACCAGCCGGTCGTCTTCGTCACCGACGAGGGGGAGGTGGCGTGGCTGAAGATGGACCGCGAGGAATTCCAGCGGATCCTCGCCCCAGCCGCCCCCGTGCAGCCCGACCCGGAACGCCGGACGGTGCTCTCCCCCGCGCCCACCGCCGTGCTGCCCGGGGCCCACTGGCCCTGGCTCGCCGGCATGCTGCTGTCCTACGGCCTCTCCTCGTACTGGCGGTGCCGATGTCCTGGGGTGCCGCGCTGGGGACGGCCGTCCTTGCCGGGGTCGTGGCCGTGGCAGCCTGCGTGGTACTGGCGCGGCGCCGGGCGGCCCTCTCCGACCGGGCGGGCCACTGGGAGGTCCACGAAACCCGCGACCCGGAGCTGGGCCCGGCCTGAGACCGGGCGCTTTCTGCCTTCCGCACCTCGGAGGAGTCCGGGTGGAAATAACCCCCAGGCGAGGCCCGGGCGCAGAGAAGAACCGCAGGTCAGGCCCCCTGACACCTCCTCGACCGATGCCCGGAACCCCCCGGGCACCGCCAGGGGTCCGCCCACCTCCGCCAAGAAGGGCGACCAGGTCGTCGGGGAACCCGGTGGCCTGTCTCGGACCGTCCGGTTCGCCGGTCACGCCGCCGTCACCCAGGCGCGGGCTCGGGCACGGCAGCTCAGCTCGACCCGGGCGGCCGGGGAGCGGCCCGGAAGAGTCCGAAAGGGTGCGCAGCCATACGGCCTGGAGATCGATCAGGTCGCCGGGGAAGCGGATGGACGCCATCCACTATTTCCATCATTCGATTTTGGGGGTCAGCGGCACCGTCCCGCCGACTAGTGCACCTGTGACTGATTCCCCATCGTCGTTGTCAAACAGCCGGAGTGTGGTGCGGGAGGGCGAGCCGGCGGTCAGGGACGTGCGCCGTGGTGGTCCTCTGGGCCAACGCCGAGAGCGGCTCGGGCAGCCGCCAGACGCTCCCTGGACTCGGCTATCCACTCTTCGCCCATGTCGAGCGGTACGGAGACCACGATCTGGGTGCTGGGCCCGTCATGGACTTCGACCACGTAGGGGTCGTCGGCAATGAATCGGAGGTAGGCCGTGCGGCCTTGTTGGGGCCAGTCCGCCGTGAACGGCTCGTCGAGGTCGGCCTCCTGCTCGGCCTCCTCGATGGCGTCGAGAAGCCGCCCCCAGTCTGAGAGGTCCTCGGAGTCGAACCCAAGGTAGACGGTTCCGTTCACGAAGCCGCTGGTCACGATGGCCTCCGCGTCGTAGTAGCGGACGCCCAGGCTTTCGAGGGTGGGTTCGGTAGAGCGCAAACGAACGCTGATGCTCTGGCTGTGGTCGGCCAGCCGGATCAGCTCAATCGCATCGGGCTGTGTGTTCGTGTCCATGACCCGGAACCTACGGCAGACGCTCGGGAACGACTGCGACGGGTCTGCGTTGCGCGGCCGCTGACAGGCATGCGTTGTCGACGAGGTTGCCGCCCGCCATGACCTGGTCGCCGACGCGCAGTGCGGTGGACCAGCAGTCCACCGCCGGGCGCTTGTCCGCCGGCTCACAGGCCACGGTGCGCACAGGCCGCTGGAACCCACCCGCGTCGACGAGGCGCAGCACCAGCGGGGCGGATGGATGCCGACCACTTTGCGGCACGCCGACTCCGCCGGACTCGTGGCACTGATGGGCACCTGGCTGAACATCCGCCGCTCGTGGGTGAGTTCCTCGCCGTGTACCGGCTGCTGCTCGGCCTCTCATTCACCGAATTACCGGTCGAGCCCGGGCTGGAGTCCCGCGATACGGCCGGCCGCGACCGCGTCGCGGTGGCCATGCGGCTGTGCGCGGCGACCGGCTTCGTGGGTGTTCCCGCCGTGGCCGTGCCGACCGGGCTGCACGACGGCCTGCCCGGCGGGGTGCAGATCTTCGGACGCGCCTTCCGGGAGGACCTGGTGCCTGGACGGCGCCCAGGCCGTCGAGGACCGCCTCGGCGTCCTCGCCTCGGTCGACCCCCGCCCGGCGGGACCGGCACGCCGACCTCACTGGACCACCCAGGAACCAGAACGACCCGCCCTACCTCGTCGTCAACCCCGCAAGCCCCTGCGAGGGCGTCCTGCCGGCCTGGCCGGAGGGCCGCGCCCTGTGGCAGCACCACTCCGCCCCGGTCGAACGGCCGGGGCTGGCCCAGGACGTCGTCCACACCCTGGAGGTGGGCGGCCCCCGCAGCGGCCCCGTCGCCTTCGGGCTCGCGGCCGGCGCGCACATCAACGTGCGCAACGGGCGCTACTGGAATTCGATGGCCTACCACGGCTGCGGCTACCTCAACGAGAGGCGCACGCTGGAACGCTGGTGGGGCGTCACCACCCGCGGGGACTGGCAGGACACGCAGGAACAGCTGCTGCGCGCCGGAATGGTCAGCGGCGTCTGGGAGTTCGTCCCGCAACTGCGCCGCTCCATGGCCCTGGACTTCGCGGGCCCCGTCGACGTCGACCACTGGCGCGAGGCCGCGGGGAACGTGGTGCGCCGGCGCGGCGAGGCCGCCGCCGAACCCCGCCTGACCACGGACGGCGTCACCCAGGGCCGCACCGTCACCGCCGCGGAGCTGGAGGGGCAACTGACCGGCGTGCAGCGGCTGATCGGCCGCATCGCCCGCTACCAGGCGCGGTTCCGCGCCGACGGCCTGCTGCCCGAAGGGGGCTTCGTCCGGAGCGTCGAGGCCTGGGACTATGGCCGGGCCTCCGGCATGGCCCGCTGGGGACTCGCCGCCCGCCTGTGCTCCCTGCAGGAGGCGGAGGCGGCCGTGGTCCGGGCCGGCCGTCTCGTCCAGCTCAACTACCGCTCGTGGGAGAGCTTCTCGGCCGCCTACGTCCTGAGCCGCTGCCTCCACTTCGACGAGGAGGAGTTCGGCGAGTGGTACGAGACGGTCCTCGCGACCCACCGCGCCCTGACCACCGACCCGGCCAGCCCCGTGCCGCACGCTCCACTGGAGCTGAGGGCCCCGCTTCAGCGCCCCGGTTCGGCGCCGGCGGGTACCTCGTACAATTCCCCGTCGACGCCCGCCCGGTACAGCCGGCCGGCGGAGAACCCCCGGTCGCCGCGCCCGTAGGTGAGCTGCGTGGAGAGCGGAAGCCCCGACTCCACGGTGCACAGCCGCCCTTCCTCGGCGCGCCAGATCTGCCCCGCCGTGTGCGTGGCGACCAGCGGGCGGCCCTGTCCGTCGAGGGTCAGCCCGTCGGGCAGGGCCAGGGCGTCGGCGGCGTCGGCGGAGATCCACCGCCGCGGGTGGGCCGGGTCGTCGACGGGGATCCGGTACAGCCCGGGGGCGACGGTGGTCTGGACGACGTACACCTCGCCGCCGTCCGGGGAGACGGCGATCCCGTTGGGCTGCGGAACCCGGGACCAGGCCGGGTCGACCCGCCCGTCCGGCGTGACGCGGCCGATGTTCCGGCCGCCCAGGGTCGTGGTGTACACCGTGCCGTCGGGAGCGAGAGCGACCCCGTCGATCCCGCCGAGACCGGCGGCGTACGTGGTGACCGCGCCGGAATCCGGATGCACCCGCAGCAGCCGCGACGTGGGGAAGAGGTCGCCGGTCAGGGAGTGCGCGAGGTCGTTGCCCGTGCCGACGAGCAGTTGCCCGTCCCCGCGCACGACGATCCCGCCGTTGGCCCCGATGTCCCCGGTGAGCGCGACCGGCTCGCCGCCCGGTGCGTCGACCCGGTAGACCCGCCCGCTGAAGTAAGCGGTGGCGAACATCCGGCCCCGCCCGTCGACGGCGATCGACTCGACCCAGTCCGGGATCCGGGCCACCCGCACCGGCGGTGCCGCCTCCGCCGACCCGCACCGGGCCGCAGCGTACGCGGGCCCCGCGGCCGGGACGGCCGTGGCGGCCGTGGCGGCGGCCAGCACGGCCGCCGCCAGCGCCGTGCCGCGCGGCCCCCGTAACGCGGTGCGGAGCTTCTTGCTGAGCCTCATCGTTCCCCCTCCACGGCCGGACCGTCTGCCCGTGAAGTATCGGGCGCGGGCCGGGGGCCGCACCACACCGCACTTCCGGTCAGGACGGCTTGACCGCGGAGAAGGCGATGACCGTCACCTTGTTGTCGCACTCGGCGAAGACTCCGTCGGTCATGGCGATCTGGTGCGAGCCCGCTCCGGGCACACCGATCACGAGCGTCGGGAAGCTGGCCGGAGTGGCCCCCGAGACGCAGTATCCGTCTGCCTCGCCCTGGACGTTGACGAAGGTCAGCTTCGTCCACGCGCGGGCTCCGGGAGTCAGCGTCACCGTCGACGCCGTACCGCTGTGGGTGACGGCGAGCGGCAGGTTCTTCTCGGGTGAGCCGTTGCCCGCACCGGCCACCGTCGGGTAACCGGTGAGTGTGCAGGCGTGCTTCGAGCCGTTGGCGACCGAGAGGACCGCGGCGCCGGTCCCGGTGCCCGGCGGCCGCACCGCGGCCTGCTGGGCATCGGAGACCTTGACATCGCCGACAGTGCAGGGCTTCGTTCCGCCGCCCGGGGCGGACGCCGAGGGGGTGGGCGCGGTCCTGCCCGAGCCGCCGGTGGAGGAAGCGCCCCCACCACCGGTCGAGGAGCCGCCCGTGGACGTCGGCGCGGCCGGCACGGAAGCGGCCGGGGTGGCCGGCGGCGTGCCCGCCGCCCCGTCGTCGGCCGGGCCGCAGCCAGTCATCAGGACGGTGGCGGCGGCCGCCGCCACGAGCGCCGCCGCCGAGCGGCGGAGGCCTGCTGAGTACTGCATGGGATGCTCCTCGGTGTCTCCCGGCCGGATCCGCACCGGCACGTGCAGGGACACGGCACCATGGCCCGCCCGAGTTCCCGTGCTGCGCCGTTGTGGCAGTCCTGTCACGCGACCATGACGCACGGCCTCCGCCGGCCCGGACCGGGACTGCCCCGTACGGTACGCCGCCCTGTGGCAGCACGGGCGGATGCGGACCGCGAGCCCTCGCTCTGAGCGCGGGAGCGTCCGGTTGGACGGTCCGAATGCGATGTCCTCGGCCGGAGTCACAATCCACTCCGCCGTGTGGGTGAAGCCTGCGCGCGAGCGCCGCCCTTGGCGGCCATCCAGGGCAGGGCGTCCATGGCGTGGGCGTGCCGTCGGGGGCGAGGTCCTCGAGTGGCGCGCCGGTCGTGGGGGGGGGCGGTTCCTCGGTGAGGCAGAGCCAGCCGAACGCGGCGGCCAGAGCCGGGCCTCGGGCTCCTGTGTCCGGTCCCGCCGCGATGATCGACCGCATGGTCCACCACGCCGGACGGGACTGAACGCTAGTTGTCGCTGAACTCCTCAGCGAGGATCTCCACATTCTCGCTCGGACCGGTGACGGTCAGCCACTGCAGCACGCGACGGTTTTCGTGGTGATGCAGGAGATGGCGGGCCTCGGCCGGCCACGGTCCGTGCTGAGGCAGTTCCCGCACGACGACCTCCGCCACGAAGCCGCCATCTGGGTCGGCCAGGTCGGCTCTCGCATGCACGATGCCCACAAGGCGCAAGGTCGCACTCGCGCCCTCCGAACTCAGCTCGATGACAGCCTCGCTGGGCTGCAGATCGGTCCGAAGGACGACCGATGTCAACCAGTAGACGTGGCCGCGCAGCTGTTCAAGACTCACGGCTGAACACTATCCCTAGCGTTTCCCACCTCCGGCCCGACCCGGTCGGCCAGGTCACGAGCGCGCTTGACCACCGCGACCGCGGCCCCGAACGAGGTCCGGCTGGTCCGGTCGACGAGTAGGAACTCCTCCTCCACCCCGATCCTGGGCAGGGCGGCGGCGACGGTGGCCTGGGCTGCACGGCTGGTCACGCGGCGAGCGTATCGGCTGATGGCCAGCGGCTCCGTTACTTCAGGGCCTTCTGGGCCTTCAAGGGCCTTCAGCGTGCCACGTCAGCCTGGTCACCGAGCCACCCAAGCCGCGCGCCGGTAAGCTCCCGCGCAAGTGGCACACAGGACGGCCTGCCCTGGCATCAGGCAGGTCGGCGGCGTACCAGTCCGCCGGCTGCGGCAGCAGCACCCGGCATAGCCGCCGCAGCGCTTCCCGGCCGGCGAGAGTGCTGGACAGCGCGTCGGTGGCGTCCGCCGGCAGCGCCGGCCTCTATCGCGCCGTCTGGAGCACCTCGTCGACGTCACCGCCGTGCCCGCCGGCACCTCGCTCCGGAGCCGTCCTCTCCATCCCTGCCCATCACCAGGACCGACCCGCGAAGGCGCCGAGGTGCGGCACCTTCCCGACGGCTTGCCGGCCGACCGCCCTCGCCCCGGCGGCTCGACGTCGGCAGGGACCTTGCCGCCCGGGCTGCACAAGTCTTCGAGCCGACGAACGAGATCAAGCGGGATGGCGGGTGGCAAGGCCGCCGCCCGAAATGCGTGCCTCACTCCCGGCCGCGCGTCGGCCAGTCGATGGTTCGGGTCAGAGATCAGGTGCTGCGCTGGTCGTGGGTGTCCTGGCGGAGTTGGTCGGTGTGCCGGGTCAGGGCATCGATCCGTTCGGCGAGGTCCGCGTCCTCGGGCCGCAGATGAGGGCGGGTGTCGGTGAGCGGCCGGACGAGGCGTGCCGCGTCATTGTCGGCAAGGGCCAGGCTCAGCTCGTCGACAGCATCCCTGGCGCCGGCGGGCAGGCCGGTGAGAGCGGTGACCTGGCCGGCGAGCCGGCGCAGGTCGGCCGCGTTGTCACGGGCCCAGACGGTCACGGTGCGGTCGGCGGCGCGTGAGTCGCGGGTGGCCTGGACGCGCTGTTCGCCTGTGGTTCCGGCGATGCCGGGGCGCGCTCGCAGGTAGCGGCGTTCGGCGGCTTGGCGGCTGGCGACTCCGAGGGGGCCGGCGAGGTCGGCCCAGCTCGCGCCCTGTCCACGGGCGGTTTCGATCAGGACGCTCTCCCAGCCGGCGAGCTGCTCACGGACCTCGCGGAGCATCAGCAGTGCGGCCAGCGCCGGGTGCGGGCCCGCGGCCGGCGCGGGCGCCGTTGATCCCGCGGGCGGTTGCTGCGCGTCCCTCACGGCCTGGCCGATGGTCTCCAGTGCCGCGGCGGCGGCGAGGAAGGAGACCTGCTCGGTCGGTGGGGCGGCCTCGTCCATGGCACTCTCCGTAGCGTTGTCATCCTTAAGACGACACGTTGCTTGTCATCGTTTCGATGACATGTTACAACGGGAGCACGTGGAAGCGCATTGGCAGTTCCTGCCTGAACCGACTGGAGGTGTTTCGCGATGTTGATGCGCACGGACCCGTTCCGCGAGATGGACCGGATCTTCCAGCAGCTGTCGGGTACGACCGGAACCTGGTCGAAGCCGTCCGTGATGCCGATGGACGCCTACCGCGAGGGCGACGCGTACGTGATCGCCTTCGACCTCCCCGGAGTGAGCACCGAGGCGATCGACATCGACGTCGAGCGGAACATGCTGACAGTCAAGGCGGAGCGCCGCCCTGCCGCCCAGGGCGGCAGCGTGCAGATGGAGCTCTCCGAGCGGCCGCTCGGTGTCTTCTCCCGCCAGGTCATGCTGGCCGACACCCTCGACACCGAGCACATCGAAGCCGACTACGACGCGGGCGTCCTGACCCTGCGGATCCCGATCGCCGAGCGCGCCAAGCCCCGCAAGATCGCCATCGGCGGCGAGAGCGACCGCAAGCAGATCTCCGGCTGACCAGCCCCGCACAGCAGCGGAGGACGGGGAAACCGACCCCCTCCGGCACCCGTCCTCCGCACTTCCTCGACCCCTCCCCCCGGAGGTGACGCGATGCCCATGCGCCGGGAAGCGTTCCTGGCCCACGTACAGGAACGCGGCGAGTACCGGACCCGGGAGGAAGCCGAACGAGCGGCCCGCGTCGTCCTGGCCCTGCTCGGCGCTCACCTGGTGGGCACCGTGCGCGCCGAGCTCGCCGCCCGGCTTCCCGAGACGTACGCCTTGATCCTCCTGAACCCCCTGCAGGCCGCCGAACCGCTCTCCCCCGAACGCTTCGTCCGCGCAACCGCGGCCTGGATCGAAGGCGCCACCGAGAAGACGGCCCTGTGGGACATCGGCGCGGTCCTCAGCGCCGCGGCCGCAGCGGCAGGAGACGCCCTCACTCGCGAAGTCCTGCTCCAGCTCCCGCCCGGCTACGACCTCCTCTTCGGCCACCCCCAGCCCACCTGACCACCCGGCCGGAAACCGAACCCTCGAAGAGAAAGGCAACCTCAGCACCATGTACGACCAGCCTCGAGCGAACCCGTCCCTTGCGGCCACGGCCATGACGTTC
This sequence comes from Streptomyces sp. NPDC059874, assembly GCF_042731135.1. Lineage (NCBI taxonomy): Bacteria > Bacillati > Actinomycetota > Actinomycetes > Kitasatosporales > Streptomycetaceae > Streptomyces > Streptomyces sp. NPDC059874. The sequence continues at coordinate 82,408 of NZ_JBHWJY010000012.1, read as the reverse complement.
GACCAGATGCTGGAACGCGTGCGCTACGAAGGCGCCTACCCCACCCGCGAACGCGCCGAGGCGGCCGCCCGCACCGTCCTCGCGGCCCTCGGCCGACAGATCATTGGAGACGAACGCGTCGACCTTGCACAGTGTCTGCCCGTCGAGGCCGCTCTCGTACTGACCGCCCAGATCCCCGACCCCGAACAGCTCACCGGCTGGGGCTTCGTCAAGGACATGGCCGGCCGCAACGGCACCACCCCGGCCATCGCCCGATGGGACACCGGAGCCGTACTCGCCGTCGTCTCGCGCCTCGCCGGCCCCGACCTCCTCGCCCGAATCCTCCACCAGCTCCCCGGCGGCTACGCGCTCCTCTTCGGACGGGCAGAACTGCGGCAGCACCAGCCCGCCGCCTGATCCCGATCGTCAGCCACGGCTGGGCAATGCATGGCGTAGACGTCTGAGGTCCCCGTCAAATCCCGGCGGGGGCCTGAGTTCACCAACGATCGGTGACCGTACCGGTCCCACGAAGTCGGCGCCCACCTCGACGAGCGCGGGCAGGCCGGTCCGATGCCCGATGGAGGAACCGCCCCACCCTGGAACAACTGACACCAGGGCTGCGCACCGAGTTCGACTTCGAACCCCCATGCGGGTACGGGTATGTGGATGCCAACGGCACCGTCCACCGCCAGGATCGCGTGCGGCCGGCCACGGCCCACGACGAGCCGGCGCCGCTGATCAACCAGCGTGTACAGCCACCGAAGCGGTCACGGCGGCACCCCGCTCCCCCGGCCGACGCCAGCTCAGCACAGGACACACGCCCGCCGCCCACCCCCTGGACGAGCTGGCCCTGGACGAGCGAGGAGCGGCCATCAAGCGCCGGGGCATAGGCATCGACGCGGAGGTCATCGGAGTGTGGGAGCACGAGGACGGCGACGGCGACGGCGACGTGCACTTCTACCCGGTCGTCCGATTCACGCCCCGGGCAGCGCCACGGTCCGAGGCGAGTCGCACGCCCACATCAACGAGTACACGCCGCCGAACACGATCAGCGTGTTCTACGACCCCCCGCGATCCCAGGAACTTCAGAGAGGACCCCGGGATTGGCATCTTCGGCGGCCTCATCCTGCCGGTCTTCTCCAGCCCCCGGCCGACTCCGGTACCCAGCCGGCCACCTGGCTACGCCGTCGCCCAGACCTGCGCGCCCGCCCGCGGTCCTGGTGACAACAAGCCTGCGTATGTGACGACTATCGTGCTTCGGCTCAGCGCCGTCGCGACCGAGCACTCCAGTTGGCACCGCTCGCCAGATCGATCGCTCAGCCTGGGGGATCTTCGAGCGGAAGGTGGTCGCGGTAGTACTGCGACTCCAGCCACTCCTGCTTCACGAAGAGCGGACGCGTGAGGCACGCTTCCCCGACCTGCTGCGCACGAGGAGGATGCCGAGATCAGTCAGGGCGAGCGAGTCGTCAGGGGTGTAAAGCACCCAGTTCCCGTGCTCGGCAGCGTGGTCCAGGAGGAACTGGTGGCTCTGCGCCAGATCGCTCCCTGCCAACGGGAAACCGGCCAGGAAGACCTGCGGACCAGTGACTGCGTCCAGCGCTACGCATGCGAGCTTGCCCGCGTCGTAGAAAGCCTTCACCCCGTCCGGGAAGTCTTCCTGCCCGTACGGGCCACCAACCCATGCCTGAGGCTCAGCGACCAGCAGTGCCTCGGCAACCTCGGCTGGGGACATCCCAAATCGCAGCGGCCCCACGCCGCCTTCGAACCGCAGCTCCCAACGCTCCCGTTCCACATCCGCGCTCATGCGCCCCACCCCCACGTCTGACCGGCCTGTATCAGGCGACCGTTGCTTTGGCCATGTGCATGAGGCCGGCAGCCAGGGTGCCAACTGAGCTGCTCGAATGCCAACTGGAGTGCTCAGTCACAGGAACACACCAGCGGCCAACTCGAACGCTCACTGGTTTCCCAATGGAGAAGTCAACCGTCGTGAGTCAGATCCACTGGCCGATCCTCCCCTGGCGGATCGTCTGCACGCCGAGCACCGGGTTCATGGGTTCGGTGAGTTGTTCAACGGCAACAGCCACAAGGTGGGCTGCGGCATCGGCATGCAGCAACGCATTCATGTACTCGAGGGCCTGCGATGGAGACAGCATCGGCAGTCTCCGGCGCAGGATGCGTACCGCTTGCATGCGCCCACGCACGGCGGCAGCTTCGCGTATCTCATCGTGCAGATCGTCCACAGGGGTGCGGACGGCCAGCCCACGGATGCGAACGCGGTAGTCAGCCTCCCAGGCTCCCTCCATCTCGGAGACGGCTCCGATTTGGTGCAGCCCGCCGTCGATGCGGTCTACCAGGTAGGGGCCGTGGCCGACCAACATGGCGGCGGGGTTCCGGGTGCGGGCGTATTCCTCGGACTGCCAGTAGACCTTCCAGACCAGCTCGTGTTCCTGCACATGCAGCACTGTTGTGCGCACCGGGGCCACGCCCCGAGCCGCCCACTTCTGGTTCTCGCGGTCCAGCTCTTCCTCGACGATACGAACCGCGGTCTCTCGCTCGATCACGCGTGCAGCATCCACTACGGATCCGGTGCTGACCAGCAAGTTCGCGGGCCCGCAGTCACAACTCCTGTCGTCGCAACGACGGCTAGCCCGGAAGTTCTCACACCGCACCGACGGCCCAAAGAAGCGACGTCCGAACCGTCAAGAAGCGGGTACCCGCTCGATGACCTCGGCCTGCCACACCCTGGGGCTGCGGATTCGCGTACTGGGGATCCTGGCCATGCTGTTCAAGCTCGTCGAGTCCACCCAGGACCGCTGCGAGCCGTGAATGGACCCCACCTCGTTGCCCCCGCGGGTCGAATAGGGTGGCGGCCCTGCCTCGATGTTCGAGATCATCCGGTCATGTTGGATGGCGCGGCACGACAGGACCTTCCGGTCGGCTTGGGGTTCCGGCCGTATCGCGGCGACAAAGACCACGGCGCCATGGCCGCGGTGCGGCTGGGATGTGTTGAACGAGACCGGGTCGATGTGCATTCGGTTGTGGAAGGGCTCCCGACAGCGACCGAGATCGCCGAAGCTTCTGCCAGGTTGGAGGAGCCGTCCAAGAACCAGATCCTGGTGGTGCTCGACGGTGGCGTCGTCGGCTACTCGACGATCCGATGGTGGCCAGAGCGGGATGATACGTGGCTGTACCTGCACCGCGGCTACCTCTTGCCCGAGCATCGCGGCCAGGGCATCGGCTCAGCCATGCTGAGTTGGGCCGAAGAGCGGATCCGCCAACTCGCCGAACAGCATGGAACGGTGCGGACGGCAATGATCGGCGCGAACGCCGTGGCCTCCGAGCAGGACGCCACGGCGCTGCTGCTCGCAGCCGGTTACCGACGTGTCTTCAGCCTGGTCGAGCTGGAGCTGGGCGATCTGCAGCAGTTGCCCGACCCGGGCAGCGAGCTGCCCGCCGGGATACGGACAGGGCCGATCGGGACAACCCACTATCGTGCAGCTTGGAGGACGGTCGTTGATTCGTATGCGGACACCGGTTTCACTCAGAGATGGCCTTTCCAGGACTTCGTCGACACCGCCGACCCGACATGCTGGAGGGCTGCCTGGAACGGTCAGGACATGGTCGGCGTCGCCCTCTGCTCCATCCGCCGTCACGACCACACCGTGGGCGAGGTGGAAGAGCTGAGTGTCCGGACGAACCATCGACGCCTCGGAATCGGCCGTGTCCTGCTGCTCGACGGGCTGCGGAGCCTTCACGAGCAGGGTGCAACGACCGCCCGGCTGTTCACGGGCACGGCGAATCCGTACCGGTCCTACGACCTTTACGAGAGTGTGGGGTTCCGGCGGCAGAACGAGTACGCCCGTTACCGCAAGCCGCTTGCTTGATCGACCGACCATTGGGCCGTCTGGTCAGTCCCCAGGAATTGACAATGCCTCTGACCGGGGCAGTGTCCCCGCGTCTCAGGAGGACTCAACTGTTCCCACAGCTGGTCGGCGCGCAACGGCCAGCAGGTGCAGGCTGGACACCACGAGCTCTGGGTGGCCGTCGGCGAACCGTGCGGCAGCCAGGGCGGTTTCAAGCGCCTTCGCGCCAAGGTCCTTTTTGCCGGTCCGGCGCTCTTCGCCTCTCAATGCCTCGAAGGCGGGTCCGTGCAGCCCGTAGACGCCCAGGTCACCAAGGCCGGCCTGCCGAGCCTCGGCACGGAGCTCTGAGGGGTCATGGTAGTACGTGGTGGGGCCGTCCCGGCGGACACGCAGCCCGGTCGTTGCGATGTCCAGCGCATTGGGCGAGTCCAGGTCCAGGAGCTTGGCATACCGGTTGAGGGCGGCAGCAGCGACCAGGCCACCAGGCCTGACCACACGGTGAGCCTCCCGCCAGGCGCCGGCACGCCCGCTGCTGTCCGGCAGGTGGTAGAGGGGACCGAGCATCAGCACGACGTCGAACGAGCCGTCCGCCTGGTCGAGGTGGCGCGCGTCCCCCACGTAGGCAGCCAGACCCTGGCCGCGGGCCTGCAGTACGTGCTGTTCCACCGGGTCGACGATGCGAACCTGATAGCCGCTGTCGGTGAGCCAGCGAGCATGCACTCCAGGCCCACCGCCGACATCCAGGACGGACGCGGGCGAGGGCGGGAGGTGAGCGCGCAGGATTTCCTGCGTCCGGACCAACTCGATCGTCCCGATGGTGCGCCCGGAAGTGAGGCGGGCAGCCTCATCGCCGCCACCATAGAAGGCTGTGATGTCGGGAAGGAGCGCCACGTCGACCTCCGGCGGGAAGAGCAGCTACCGATCGGAGAATGACATGGGCGGCCGCACGGCCGCTACGGGAACCGCCGGGGGCACGCATGACCTCCGAGGCCGGCATGTGAGCAGATGTCCGTGTACCGCACTGGGGCCTTCGCCCTTCGCCAACTTGACGCCGACTGACGATCTGCTCCTCAGACGACCGCCCACGACCAGCGCGAGTACCCCCGAGAACCGCTCACACCAGCCCATTGGCCTGCGACTTCAAATTGGCGGAGGCCGCAGGTGACCTTCGACCTGCTAGCCGAGAGACCGACGGACTCACCGGATGGCAAGGAGAACTGTCACCGTGGTCGACATCGCCGCGCACGAGTCCTCCGTCCTTGTGAGCGTTCAGGGAGTTTCCCGCGATCGAAGCCTTGAGCGTCACGTCATTCCCCACTCGCGCACTGGGGGCCGAACGAAGGGCTCCGCCACCGGGCGGTGGAGCCCTTCGTCCTGTCGTGGTGCCGGTCGGGAGTTCCGGACTCGCGCCGCAACTGCGTTGACTGCAATGCCGTCACTCAGCGCAGTCGCAGCACGCTTCTGACGCCGGCGTGGTCGGAGGGCCACAGGCCTGAGGGGGTGCGGTCGGCCTGCGTGGCGCCCACCTGGTTGGTCGTCAGTGTGGTGACGTTTCCGCGGAAGAGTACGTAGTCGATGCGCCGGGTGAGCTTGGAGGTGGTGTTGCGCAGGTTGGCGTCCTGGCAGCAGGTGAAGCCGGGGTCGCGGGGGCGGGTGGCGGCCCAGGCGTCGGTGAAACCGGCGGTCAGCAGGGCGTTGTGGGGCGGGGTGCCGGGGGCCGAGTTGAGATCGCCGAGCAACACGGTGGGGAGTGCGGTGTTCAGCGGGCCGGCGACCAGTTCGCCGGCCTGCTGGAGCCGGATGGGAGGAGCGGCGGGCTCCAGATGGGTGCTGACCACCCGGGCGGTGCGACCGCGCAAGGTGGCGTCGACGGAGACCCGGCCGCGCTCGACGCGGATGGGGCCGGCATCGTCCGGGCAGCCGGTGGCCGGGACGCAGATTCCCACGTGGTTCGCGAACACGGCCGCTTGCGGGTTGGCCACGGAGAAGTTGCGCGCGGGCAGGTCGGTGCGGGCCAGGAGAACGTCACGGTCGGTGAGGCGGATGTCCTGCAGGCCGCTACCTGGCATGACTCGCGGGGCCTCGAAATCGCTGCCGACGGTGATGGTGGCCACGGCTTCGTAGTGCTTGCCCCGGGCGGAGAGTTCGTCGAGAAGGATCTACAGGAAGTCGTACTCGATGTCGGTGGCGGGGCCCGGGTTGGCGGGGGTCTGGCTGCGCCACAGCACGGCTTCCTGCAGGCCAACGAGATGGGGGTCGCTGTCGGCGATCTCGTCGGCCAGCGCCTCGGCGCGTTCGGGAAAGTTGGTCGCCCGGACGTTCCCGTACGCCGTGGTCACGGCGCCGACGAGCGCCTCCTGGGTGGTGGCGGCGAGGACGGGTGCGAGGTCGGCACCCAGGTAGAGGTTGCGGGTCAGGACCCGCAACGTGGCAGGGGGCTCGGCGGCCGAGGCCGCAGTGAGTGACCCGGGTACGAGCGGCAGCAGGAGCGCGCCCAGGACGGATGTGAACCAACGGCGAATCATGCGAGGAGGCCTTTCGGCGAAGAGCGGAGGAGAGTCCGCACCCTCGGCGAATCTAAGGCGACCTCTGCGATGCGGCGATCCGGGTGTAGGCCGGGCGGCCGATGCTCCCGACGCGAATCGGATGGCTCACCTGCGACCCCGGCCATGCGCGCCTCACGTGCGCGCGCTGGCACAGAGGGTGGGCCCGAAAATCACCTGGCCTTCGCGGCGGGCCACCTGGGAATGGCGGCTCCGAAGGATGGGTCGGACCAGAAGAGAAGGTTCTGCTCGACGATCCGGTCGACGGCCCAGACGGTGTCGACCGAGGTCTGACCGATCACCCGTTGCTCTCCAGAAGCATCTGCTTCAATCTGGAGGAAAGGCACGGCCAAGCAGCCGCTCGGCCTCGGCGAGTTCGCGGTCATGAGCTGGTTGCCGGAAGCCGACGCCAGGGAAGGCCTGCAGGGTCGTCTCTTTCCACATGATCAGAATCGTAGGGACCCGATTCGCTGACTACACGATGGGTCCAGCCAAACAGAACTCGCAGTCCGGATAGTCGTCCGCCATCGCCCGGAAGGCGACATCCGGGCAGTGGGCGCAGGAGCCACGACGGGCAGCTGTCGGTCACCAAGGCGCTGGACAAGGGCGGCTGGCACCTCAGGGCGTGGCACCATCCCCAGGGCCGGGCGGATGGGACGGATGTGGGCAGCTTCATCGCCATGGACAGCGGTCCCGCGTGCGAGAAGCTCTTCCAGGAAGGCCTGGCGGACAAGACGACGAACAAGAAGTAGTTTCGGTCGCGAACACGCGGCAGGCCGGGGGGCGTGGGCCCGTGGCTCCCGGCGGCTGTTGGCGATCAACCCCGGTTCACTTCACGTACGTGACCTTGACCTGCGGCGGGTGGCCTTCCCCGACACCATCGGCACGCCCGTAGTAGTCGAGGGCCGGCAACCACCGGTGAGCTTCCACTCTGCGCAGGCTAAACAAGCCGCCCAGCCTCGACCACACTCAACCAACCGGCACAACCCCAGGTCAGGAACATCACGCCTACGCAGATGCACTGACCAGCGACAGCAGGAACGTATGCATGCCGAGCGCCTAGCCTCCTTCGTATCGGACCCGCTCCTCCTCAAGTCGCACTGCGGCGGCCGGGAATCATCATCCGGGCGCTGTCGGCGGGTGATCACATCCCCGCATGATTCAGATATGGACAAGACGCAGGAACTCGGCACGCTCGCCCTGACGACCGCGGACCGGCTCGCCCGACGACACGTCGGCGTCGTGGTCGCCGCCGTCGCCGACGGGCATGTGGGGTTCGCGGGGGCGGGCACCAACGGAGGGACCGGCAGCGGGACACCGAGCGCCGGCACACTGTTCGAGATCGGCTCGGTAACCAAGACCTTCACCGCGCTGGCCCTCGCACGAATGGCGGTCGCCGGGACGGTGGACCTCAACGACCCGCTGACCCGTCTCCTCCCCGCCGGCACAGTCGTACCATCACGGGGCGGGCAGGAGATCACCCTGCAGCACCTGGCCACCCACACCTCCGGTCTGCCCCGACTGCCCAAAGGCATGCTGCTGCGGGCCCTGCTGCGCCCCCGCACCCCCGATCCGTACGCCGACTGCACCGAGGACGTGCTGCTGTCCGGGCTTGCCCGCACCCGCCTCGGCTCTTCCCCGGGCCGGCGGGTCCACTACTCCAACCTCGGCGCCGGACTCCTCGGACTGGCCCTCGCCCGCCGCGCCGGCACCACCTACGAGCAGCTGGTCACCACACTCGTGTGCGCCCCGCTCGGCATGTCCGACACCATGGTGGCGGCTCCCGCCAGCCGGCCCGGCCGGCTGGCCCAGGGCCACGACGGCAGGCACCGCCCCACCCCGCCGTGGAACCTGGCCGACCTCGCCGGGGCGGGCGGCCTGTGGTCGACCGCGACCGACCTGGTGTCCTACGTACGGGCCCAACTGGAAGGTGGCGACCCCGCCGAGCTCGCGGAAGCGATCCGCCTCAGTCGGCAAGTCGAGCACCGCAACGGCCCCTTCGCCTGGATGCACCTCGGCTGGACGGCCCACCGCCTCCACCCCCGCCAGGGCGCACACCTGCAGATCTGGCACAACGGGGGAACCGGGGGCTGCTCCTCCTTCGTCGGGTTCGACCCCGAGACCGGCACGGCCGTCATCGTCCTGAGCAACACCCAGCGCCCCGTCGACGCCCCCGCCTTCGACCTGCTGCGCACCCTCCAGAACGAGGTCGCCTCGCGTAAGGATCCGTCAGAAACAGCCTGAGGAATCGTCTGATCGACGATCTTCACCAAAAAGGCGAGAACTCCCAGTACTCACAGGCTCGGCAGCAAGCCACCAGGTCACGGAACTCAGCATCCTCTGAAAGCGAAACACCCAGGCACTGAAGAACCACCGCAGAAAGGCACCATCGAAACCGCAGCGACCTGTCCCGTTGACCGAACGCGAGACCTGGTATGCGCAGCTCAAGGCGGGAAGGGCCGCGGGTGGTGCCGGCGCAATGAGATAGCGTCCCGGCACATGGCGGCCGAAGACAACGAAGAGCGAGAAGAGCACCAGGCGGACGCAACTGCCGAGAAGGCTGCTGCCGGCGTACGGCTCGTAGAGGGCCTGGTTGCTCAGGTGCCCGGGTTCCAGGACGCCTACGAGTGCCACGTCTTCAACCAGAACGGAGTGCTCCCGCACGTGTTCTTCTGGGACGTCGTGCAGGACACCGTGCGCTCGTACCTGGCGGAGGGCGACCCGGACGGTCCCTCCTGGCGCCGGGTCCTCGCGTTCCTGGAGGAGGAGACGCATCGTCGCGTGCCCGGGGCAATCGAGGTCATCGTGACGTCGTTCCTCTACGACCTCCCGTACGAGGGCGAACCCGGGTACGGCATCGAGGCACATCTCGGGCCCACCATGAAGGAGAAATACCTGCAGCTTCGACCCTGGTACAGGGCAGAGAACCCGGACGCTACGGGGAAGCCGCACGGCCAGTGACAACTCACTGCAGATTCGGCGGTTCTCAGCGCAGGTGGCGAAGCTCGCGCAGTCCGCAGTCCGCAGTCCGGTGGCAGCCACCCCTTCTTCCGCCTCTCGATCGTGTTCCGCGTGTGAGGAGGTGGGTACGGGCAGCCCTGCATCAGATGGGGTCCATCCCTGTTCGGACTCGGTGCTGCCGTGCGTCGGATCCGGCGCAGCTTGGGGCGTGACCGGATCTTGGTGGGTCAGCGGGCGAGGGAGACGGCGAAGGGCTTGAAGCCGTGCCGGCGCAGGATGTGGGGGACGACCAGGATCATGGCCTCGGTGGCACGGGCTGTGGTGATGTCGCCGAGGTCCTCGATCCGTTCGGGCTGCCAGCCCAGGTCGCCGAGCAGGCCGGAGACGGTCTTCTTCGCCTGTTCGTCGTCGCCCGAGAGATAGGCGGTCGGTGGGGTGGCCAGGGTTTCGGGAGCGGTCATGACCATGAAAAGCATGGTGTTGAGGGTCTTGACCACACGGGTGTCGGGGAGCGCGGCCTGGAGCTTCTCGGCGAGGCTGCTGCCGGGATAGCACAGGTCGCCGGGCAAGCCGTCAGCGGCGTCGCGGGTTGCGTTGGAGACATCGATGAGGATCTTTCCGGAGAGCTCGGTGCGCAGGTCGATGAGGCGCTCCAGGGAGCTGTCGCCGGGGGTCGCGTTGATCACGATGTCGGTGGTGTGGGCGGTGGTGCGCTGGTCGGCGAAGGCCATCCGCGGGGCGAACCCAATGGTGGGGGCGGCGGGGTCTTCGGGGCTGCGGCCACCGATGGTGACGTGGTGTCCGGCTGCGGAGAGCTTGCCGGCGAGGTTGGTGCCGACGCGGCCGGCGCCCAGGATGCCGATGTTGGTCATGCGGTGATGCTCCTTGCGGTATGGGGGTGGGGAAGAGCGGAGACGTCCGGTCCGGTCCGGTCAGGCGATCGGCGAGAGGACCTTGAGGGCGGCGCCGTGGATGCCGGGGGCGGCGGCCAGGAAGTCACGGCTGCCGGTGTTCCAGGGGGCGCCCGTCAGGTCGGTGACGGTGCCTCCGGCTTCGGAGACCAGCAGGGCGCCGGCGACCAGACCGGAGCGGACGTCGGAGAACTGCCAGAACGCGTCCATGCGTCCGGCGGCGACGTGGATGAGCTGCATCGTGGCGGGAACGGACACGCGCACGACCAGGCCGTTGATGAGCATGGCGGTGACGGAGTCACCGATCCGCCGGAAGGTGCGCTCGTCCTCGCCGGGCTTGGCCTGACCGGTGCCGATGAGCGCGGCGCCCAGGTCGGTCTTGGCGGACACCTTCAGGGGTCGGTCGTTGAGTCGGGCACCGCCGCCGGCGACGGCCGTGTAGGTGTCGCCGGTCAGCGGCAGGTGGACGACGGTGAGTACCGGCCGGTTGTCGCGGACCAGGGTGGCGGTGACGGCCCAGTCCTCCATGCCGTGGACGTGGTTGATGTTGCCCTCGGCGGGGTCGACGACCCACCACTCCCCGGGCGGGAGCGCGCCGCCGGCCAGCTCGTCCTCGGCCCACTGCGCCCCTTGCCGGGCCCGCAGCAGCGGTTCCCGCAGCACGTCGAGCACCGCGTCGTCGTTGGCGTGGATCTCGCCGACGACCTCGTCCAGACTCACGCCCCGGGCGTGCGAGGTGTAGCGGTCGCGCAGGGTGACGCCGGCGGCCTTCACCGCAGCGGTCACGTCGGAAAGGAGAGTCGCGTCGGCGACGAAAGGCATGGCTGTGCTCATGGTGGGCTCCCTGGGGATCGGTAGAAGCGGGGCGGTTGTCTCGTCCCCGCACTTCGAAAGTAGGCCGCCTGACGATTAACAACAAGTGCATGCTTGTCACTTGTAGAGTTACTCTCATGCAACTGGATCTGAACCTGCTCACCGCCCTGGACGCCCTGCTGGAAGAGGGCAGTGTCGCCGGCGCCGCGGCACGCCTCCACGTCACCTCACCGGCGATGAGCCGCTCCCTGGGCCGCATCCGAAAGGCCACCGGTGACCAGATCCTGGTCCGCACCGGCCGCAGCATGGTCCCCACCCCCCGCGCGCTGGCCATGCGCGCCCAGGTCCACGCCCTCGTGCAGCAGGCCCACCAGCTTCTCTCCGCGCAGCAGGAACTCGACCTGGCGGCTCTGGACCGGGTGTTCACCGTGCGCTGGCACGACGCCCTGACCGCAGCCTGCGGCACCGCCTTGACCACGGCCGTCCACCATCAGGCCCCCGGCGTCCGGCTGCGCCTGTCCGCCGAACCCGGGTCGGACGACGCCGAGCTGCGCCGGGGGGAGGTCGACCTCGAATCAAGCTCCAGCGCTCCGACGCTCCCCGACATCCGCCACCGCCTCGTCGGCAGGGACCGGCTGATCGTCGCCGTCCGCCCAGGCCACCCGCTCACCGAAGGCCCGCTGAGCCTCGAGCGCTACGCAGCCGCCGAACACCTCACCGTCTCGCGGCGCGGAAACCTGCGCGACCCGATCGACGACGCCCTGACCACACGCGGCCTCGAACGACGCGTCGTCGCCGCCGGGCCCACCGCCGCCTTCGCCCTGCAACTCGCCCTCGACACCGACCTGGTGGTCACCCTCCCCGACGCGGTCACCCGCACGGCCCGGGAACAACTCGGCCTGGCCACACTGCCGCCGCCACTCCCGCTGCCCGACGTCCCCCTGTACCTGCTGTGGCACCAGCGCTACGACAACGACAGCGCCCACACCTGGCTACGAGACCTGGCCACCGAAACCGTCCAGGCACTGTTCACACCACCGACCGCCTCACCGGGCAGTAACGGATACGCCCAGGGAAACATCTGCGGCAGCTGCCTCCCGTCCTCGCCAACATCACCTATTCGCGCAAGCGCCGACTCCCAATCTCACGTCGAAACGACGTCGTAAGTCGGTTCTGGCACAGATCTTGGGAAGTCGTCGCGGAGCGTTACAGAAGCAGGATCACCTTGCGGAGCAGTTCGAATCCGGCTCGACCATAGAGCTGGCTCTCTTTGGGGGATCCAGTGCCCTGATCCAGAGCACGGCGAGGCCGGTGAGGCTGGTGTCGTACCCCGGTTCTAGAGTTCGGCACATGTCCCGTCACACACCCGACCGCCCGGTCGACGTGGAGAGCCTCTTCCCCGAGCTGCTTCCCTTCCGCCGTGAGTCCGTCCGCCTGCACCCGCGCCCCGGTTCTCCGACGTGCCGGGACAGCTCTGTCGGTGGCCCTCTGCTGTGGCCCGCCGACGAACCATGGCCGGTGTGCGAAGCCGAGCACTACGACACGGACACCACGAGCCGCCTCGAACCTGCCGCACCCATGGCCCCCATCGTGCAGATCCACCGCGCCGACGTACCCAGCCTGCCCTTCCCAGAGGGCACCGACCTCCTCCAGGTCCTGTGGTGTCCTTACGCGCACGGCACCTACTGTCACCCGCTGCCCCAGGTGCACTGGCGAGACTCCCTTGCCATCGGAGATGTGGGGGCGACACCTGCACCGTCGGCGGCCGGGCTTCCCGACGGCTGGTACCCGGCACCCTGCGTCGTTCACCCCGAGCAGGTGACCGAGTACCCGAGGAATGACCGCCCCCGGCATCTCCGCGACGCACTCGAGGACCGTGTCGAGGCACTGCTGGCAGAAACCGGGCTGCGGTACTCGTCGCATCTTGCCGACGCACCGGGAATCAAGCTGGGCGGCTACCCGGGCTGGAGCCAGGAGCCCTGCTGGCCGGACTGCGAAACGTGCGGGGGCCGGATGGAGCACCTTCTGACCGTGGCCGAGGGGGAATTCGACAGTGAGTCCTGGCGCACCTGGCTTCCCGAGGAAGACCGGCCGGCCGAGAACACCGAGACCCGCTGGCTATGGAAATCCGAGGCGTTCAACCCCACCCTTCTGGACACCTGCGGCATCAACGTCTACGTCTTCGAGTGCCGCACTTGTCCCCACCGCCCCGTCGGACACTGGTCGGACCGATGACCGGCAGACCCAAGCCGTCTGACACACGCCTCTCACCCCGGCGCTCTCGATACTCGGTTCTGAGGAGTGGTAGCGGAGCGTTACTGGAGCAGGATCATCTTGCGTAGGAGTGCGAACCCGGCTCGCCCGTAGAGCTGCCTTTTGATCTTCTTGATGCGGTTTACGGCGCAGCCCCCCACGGAAGGCGTCACCACGCCCCCCGCTCCTCCCCCACGCCGCCGGCTGCCCGGTCCCTGCGGACACACCAACCCGATAGCGTCCCGGCCGGACGGCCGGTCTCCCGTGTTCCGCGTATGGCGCGGCTGGGCATCTGGGCCGCGCTCGCGGCCGGGCCCTCGCCCTGGCCGCCATCGTCGCCGTGCCGCGGACCACGGTGACCCTGGCCGCACCCGCGCCCCACGCGACGGCGCCGGACGGCTCCGGCTCGTGGCGCCGCTGGGCCTGCCCATGCTCGTCCTCCACTCGGGCGAGCTCCGGGTGGAGGGAGGTCGCCAGGGTCTGGAGGCGTGGCAGGTCAAGCGGCAGGTCGGACGCGCGTTCGCATCTGCGCTCAGCGGGATCCCTCGCCCGCCCCCGGCTCCCAGAGGTGGCTGACGACCTCGCGGCGGTCCGTACCACACGCTCTGCACTGCATGCGAGCCGACGTCACGCCGTCCTCCGTGGAGAACTCACTCCACTCCACCTGCTTCGAGTCCTGGCTGCTGCACGCCCGGCAGGGCCACCAGCTCATTGAGTCCGTCACGACGCACCTCCCGGTAGGCCTTCCAGCGTCCGCCCGAACAGATCCGGACGCATCCGGAGAGAGCGAAGCCCCGCCCAGCAGGGCGAGGCTTCGCGTTCCACTTGTCCACCCGCGGCCGCGAGCTCGCCCCCCGTGACCGTTTCGTCGGCTCCACAATGGGCCTCCGGCCTTCGCGTACGGCATGACTTCCCCCTCGCTGTTGATGATCCGGGGGTGGTGTCCCCTGGTCCGGGGGCCTCGACGGACCGCTGATGAGGGGCTTGAACACCGGCGATATCGACGTCGTCCTCGGCCTGGACGTCGGCAAGGGCGAACACCACGCAACTCGTCCGTCACCCCAGCCGGGAAGAAGGCGTTCGACGAGCGCCTGCCCAAAACCGAGCCCAAGCTGAGCGAGCTGTTCGCGAAGCTCCGGGCCCAGCACGGCACCGTACTCGCTGTGGTCGATCAGCCGGCCTCGATCGGCGCCCTACCGCCGGCGGTCGCAAGAGACATGGGCTGCCCAGTCGCCTATCTACCGGGGCTGACGATGCGGCGGATCGCCGACCTCTACCCAGGTGAGGCGAAGACCGCATTCCGTAGCCCCTGGTTCAGACGGTGTCGCACGGCGCGACGAGAGCCTCGGCTCAGGCTAGGCGCCAGACAGGCCCCAGGGTCAGCGAATCGGCCACCGTCCGCACCTCCCCGAGATCGTCACCGAACAGCGATGTTCATGCCGCCGCTGGTGTGGTTGGGGTGGTTGGACGTCAAGGCGGCGACGGGCCAGGCTGAAATCCGCCGAACCTTACTGCCACGCCGGCCATGACAAGCAGGGAACCAAGCCACGACGCATCACGGCTTGGAGACTCGCCGCTCAGCTTGTTCGATCGGCGCGTAGGGTCCGGAGATGGACATGGTCAGCGGTGTCGTCGGTGTCGCGTACTCGCACTTCTACATTGACGAGCACGTCGAGGAGGGGTTCGAGAGTGTCGATGATCTGCCGGACTTTCATTCCGACGAGCCTGTGATCGTCACACCCGGCAAGCTCACCATCATCAGTTGCGTCCAGGAACACGCTGCCTGGGTCACTCTCATGGTCGCCGAGGCCGAGCCCGTGCAGCAGACGGAACAATGGCAATCGCTCGGTTCCTGGCCGTACCGGCCGGTATACAGAGGCCGGATGGGAATCTCCGGCCCCACCACCGGCCCTGCCGTGCCGGCGGTGGGCTGGCTTCCGGGTAGCCAGGGGTATGCCCCAACCCTGACACTCAACGCAGCGACGATCTACACCGTTCACGTCTACGCCAGGGGCCGAGAGAACTCCCGGTCCCGATACGAAGCCGCAATGGCCCGCGAGGAATGGGGTCTCCGCGAGGGGTTCGAAGACTACGTGGCCATCTTCATCCCTGCCGGAGAGCAGACCACCCCCCAGGCCGCAGGTTGAACGGCAAGTTCAGTACCCGTACCTGTTCCCGATCCGTCCATGACAGGTGTGTCATCGGCGTTACGCTTCGGCGGTTCGCCCCGTTCGAGGGGCGCGGGGTTCGACCACGGGAGTGGGGCGGATGGGGCTCAACAGGCACGGGCGCAAGCTCGTCGCGCACGGAGCGGGGTACGGACTGGCACTGCTGGCCGTGACGTCGTGCACGACGGCTCCGTCGTCGGGATCCGCGCCGCCGCAGTCACAGCAGGCGCAGGCCTCACCCACTGCGTCGCCCTCGCCGCCCAAACCGGCGTCCTCGTCGGGGCCCGCAGTCCCGGTCGGGGCGGCGCGGCCCACGGTCGCCGACGGACCGATGCTGGCGTCGGTCCGCAAGAGCATGAAGTCGATGCCGTCCCACGAGATGCCGTCTGACGAGTTCGTAGCGGTGATCCGGCGGGATGCGCCGGACGCCGGTGAGCTCCTGTGGATGAAGGACGACCGTACATACTGCTCCGCGATTGTTCGCGAGGGGCTGGCCAAGATCGAGTGCGGGTCCCTGCCGGAGACCTGGCCGCGCGAGGGCGTCCTGAAGGTGACGACGGGCGAGCCGTACCAGGAGAAGCCCGGCGAGCAGTCTGGCCTGGTCGTCTTCCTTGCCATCGTTGAGGGCGAGCACGGCCCGTACGACTACAAGGGGGCGGCGCCAGAGGCGGCGGGCCCGATCCACGACGCGGTCATGACGTTCGCTTCGGGACGCAAGCTGGGCCTGATCTCCTATGAGAAGCACTGGGGCCAGATTCCGAACACGGAGATCTGCGGCGCGGACGGCGCCGTGTGCTTCCCGGCCTACTACCCGAACCGCTAGGTTGTGCCCCGCCGAGCGCGGCCGCCACCGTGTGGGGACAAGCCCGCCCTGGACTGGTCCGACGTGGTCAACGACCTCAACGGCCACGGCATCCCCCTCATCAACCGGAGCGATCACCACAGACAGGGACGTGCCGCCCCACGTAGGGGCCGCGCTGACCATGCCTTGGAAGAGATCAAAATCATCCGTAGGACATGGGAAAGCTCGGGCGGGCCTTCACCTTCTGAAGCGGCCGCTCAGAAACCACAACCCCGGACACCGGCGAACCGGGCGCAGCGCGCCGGCCGAACCCTCGACGGACGCGTCCGGAAAGTACTCGGGAAAGGCCCTTGGGCTTCGACGAACAAGAGGGTGGCGAGGCCCTTGACCTTGCGCAGGTCGAGCTCGGGCTGGAAGGAGAAGTCGCACTCGTCGAGGGCCTTACGGTCCGGCAGCCGGGAGAGTCGCAGGCCCTGGCGGAAGCGGCGGTCGTCACGGACGGCGAGTTCCTCGGAAAGCACCAGGCCGAGGAAGTCGAGGTGGCACATCTTGGCCTCGTCGGCCCGGCGGGTGTACTCATTGATCGTTTCGGCCGGGTGGGGCAGGCCGAGCTTGCAGGCCATGTTGCGGATACGGGTGGAGACCAGCTCGCTGAAGACGTTCCCCTCGTGCTCGGACGGGTGGTGAAGGGACGGGTGCGGTCGGCTCGTCATGGACGGACAGCGGACGGCGGCCGACCTCGATGCGGGGGCCACGGACCGGTTCAACAGGCCCCCTGCAAGGGTTTGGCCTCCTCGCCCAGGGACGCTCACGACGGGGCTGGGCACAACAACTTCGCCGGTGGTGGTGCGGCGTCCCTTGCCCGTGAATATCGCACGCTTCGAACGACGCTCCCCGCCGGCTGAGCAGGTTCCATGGTCGACGGCGCGGCGGGAGGCATACGCAAACGATCAAGCCAACCCGGGACATGCTGATCGCGGTTTTCGCAGCCTCCAACAGTCCGAGGCCGACACGGACCCGGCCGAGTGGCTGCCCTCCGACGGCTCCTACCACTGCACCTACGCCTCTACCTGAGTCGGCACGACGCCGCGCTGGGGCCTGGCCATCCATGAGAACGAGCGCCAGGCGCTCCTCGGTCTCGCCGAGGACAGCCCGACGACCACGTCGTCTACGAGCCTCGCGCGACGCTCAAGCGCGCACGCTGCGATTCTTCGAGGAAGCATGGAAAAGCGGGTACGGCACGCTGCGGCTGATCGTCTTCAGGGGAGCGGCCATCTGCGCCGCACTCACCCTCCGTGGTAGCGCGTGGCTCACTGGTCTGCTGTAGCAGTGTTGAGGCACGATCCAGATCCTCGGAGTTCGGCGGTCTGCGCATGTCGAGAACGTGTCACCGGCTCCGGCCCAGGGACATCAGCGGCCACCACCGGCCGCACGAGGAAGAAGGAGAAGCCCGCATGGCGATTCAGCGGATGGACAACGTCGGCATCGTCGTCGAGGACATGGATGCCGCCATCGCGTTCTTCGTGGAACTCGGTATGGAGTTGGAGGGCAGGGCGGAGATCGAGGGCCAATTCGCCGACCAGTGCACCGGACTCGACGGCGTCCGCTGTGACATCGCGATGGTCCGGACCCCGGACGGTCACAGCCGGCTCGAGCTGGCGAAGTACCACAGCCCCGCGGTGATCAGCGCCGGGCCGCGCAATCGGCCGCACAACGTTCTGGGCACGCACCGCGTCATGTTCGCGGTCGACGACATCGAGGACACCGTTGCCCGCCTGCGCCCGCACGGCGCCGAACTCGTCGGCGAGATCGCCCGGTTCGAGGACAGCTACCTGCTCTGCTACCTCCGCGGCCCGGAGGGCATCATCGTCGGACTCGCCGAGCAACTGCGCTGAGAGGGAGCTCATCAAGGTTCTGGCCCACCCGCAGCCGCTCGGCCCCGAGACGGCGTGAACCGCACTCCGGACGAGGCGTGGTCGCGGGACCGGTCATCAGCACCAGGGCTCCCTCATGGCGCTGCCCACCGGCCGACGCCCGTAGTAGAGGGCATTGTCAAAGGGCCTCCGCCTCACCGGGGTGCTGCGAGCATCTGCGCAACCTCTGCAGCCTGGCGCAGATTCTCGGTGGGGTGAGAAAGACCGTCGAGCATGGCCGTCCCCGACTTCAGTGCTGCCTGGGCCACCTCGTGAAGACCGAGCGGCACGGCCGCCTGTGTGATGAGGAAGTATTCCTCGGTGACCCTCACCCCCAGGCCGAGCTCCCGCCAAGTGAAGGACTGACATGACGGTTTCGGTAGATCAAGATCGAGCGCCGGCTGATCAGTAGGCGGCAGCGGCGGCGGGCCGTCAAGTAGCGTGACCGCCCATTGAAGAGACTGCCAGGCTGCCTCTACCTCGCCGTGGAGGCGTTGCAAGGAGGCGAGGTCGACCAGGGCCGAGCCGCGCTTGTCGGCGTCGTCCTGCAGGGACGCGTGCAGGCGGCGTGCCCGGATCGCCTGCCCGAGGTCCCCGAGGATTTTGAGCTCGTTGGCGAGAGACCCGAGCAGGGCCCCATCACGCGGGCCTGTGTCGTCGAGGATGCGTATGAGCGCGGCGCGGGCCAGTTCGGTCTGCCCTTGGCGGCGGGCCAGCGCCGTCCAGGTGAGCTCGTATTCGTCGTGGGGATCCCGGCCGTAGTTCGACTCGTCGAAGTCGGCCGCCCACTGGGTGAGGGCTCGTGCGGAATCGGGGAAACCGCCGAGCAGGAAGTGGAAATCGGGGTCGGACTCCCGCAGGGACCGCAGCAGCGTGTGGTCCTCCGTCTCACCGTGCAGGGCGACCAGCACCGCGGCGAGGCGGACTTCTTCGGTGGGGCCGAGGTGAACTTCCTGCTGCAGGAGTATGCGCAGAAGTTGCAGGTCCCCCGGCTGCCGGTCGTACTGGGCTGCGCGCAGGACGGTGGCCCGCCGTACCGGATCGCACGCAATCGCGTCCCAGGCGTTGCGGTCCGCCCGCATCCGGGCCAGATCATTTCGGCCGGGAGCGAGAACCACCTGCCAGAGCGGCGGACGCCGAAGACGGTCCAGCAACGCGTACGCGCAGCCTTCATCCGCGTTCACCAGGAGAAACTCCGGCTCGGTCCGCAGAAGGGATTCCTGGAGCCTGCGCAGCAGTTCCCGCCTGGGGAGCCGGCGCAGGCCAAGCCCGCGGAGCAGCGTGCTGCGATCGGCGTCCAGCTCAGGGCCGTAGGCGTTCCGAATCTCGTCTTCGGTTCGGTTGAACACCGCCTCCAGCGCCTCGTCACCGGCTGCGAGGTCGAGATCGGTGTAGTCATGCCAGCCCGGCAGGCCGAAGAGAATCTCCAGAGCCTCGTCCATGCCGGCGCCGATGAGGCCGGCTTCGACCTCGGAGCTCGCGTACAGCACAGCCCCGTCGGCACATATGAAATAGGTTCCGCCAGTGTCGTCGCCCGCCACGGCCCTCAGCGGCGCTCCGCTCGCCAGACGGACTTCTTCCACGTGCTCGGCCCGGTCAAGATCAAAATTGAAGGATCCCGCAGCCAGCCTCGCCAGATCGGGATTCCGGCGCAGGACAGTGAGTACGTGGTCGGGGCGTGTCATGGCCGGACCGTAACAGCCGCCGCTGACACCAGATCATGCAGCACCGGACACCGGACACCGGGCGCGACACTCGTGGCAAAGGGGGTTCTCTGGGTGCGGTGGCGTGGTGCGAGAAGACGGAACGCACAGGCTTTTGCAGCTCAACACCCGTGCAGGCGGTGACAGCTCATGTCACACGTGTTGTGACTCACTGCCTCCCGTCGGTCACCACCTACTGGTGGGAAATGGCCCGACAAACCAGCGATGACGGTGATGTCTTGTGCCCCAGCGCGTGGTCGCTCCCACGAAGCGGAGGCCCGCCACTAGGTAATATCGCCGTTCTTACGCTCGTCCGCGTCGATCTTTCCGTCGCTGCCAACCTCGTGCAGCGCTGACTCGCGCGTCCACTGCCTCCCCTTTCCGTCGGCAGCCTCGAATGGGGCCGACCGACTGGTGGGCTGGGCCTTCTCTTCTGCCATGGTGTGATCCTTGTCCGTCGGCCCTCGCGCCCGGACGCGTGGAGGAGGGCCGTCGGCGGGGCCGACCGGGGTCGGGCTGCTCAGCCGATGGCCGACGAAGCCTGTCATCGCCGACCGCTCACCCCTCGTCACTCACCGAATCCGACCGCCACGGGTTCTACGTTTGACGACAGCCCGACACGGGGCTGCACTGGATTCATGGACGCTGCCGCGACTCCGCCCTAAGGAGAGCAGCGATGACAACCATGGAAACGTTCAACCTTCTGCAGCCGTACAAGATCGCCGAGGAAACGTTCGTCATCCCGTGGGCCCTTGAGGCCCCGCCCGTCGGCCACTTCCCGATGAACTCGATGGTGATCCGGGGAGCCGAACCGATCCTCGTGGACACCGGGGCTCCCGCAGTGCGCTCCCAGTGGCTGGAGGCAGCATGGTCCGTCGTGGATCCTCTGGACGTTCGGTGGATCTTCCTCACCCACGACGACCGCGACCACGCCGGCAACCTCCTGGCGGTCCTCGCCGACTGCCCGAACGCGACCCTGCTGACGACATGGTTCTCCATCGGCCGCATGGCCGAGGAGTGGGAGACCCCCATCAACCGGTGCCGCTTCATGACCGACGGCGACACGATCGACGCGGGCGACCGCACCCTGGTCGCCAAACGACCACCCCTGTACGACAACCCCACAACCCGCGCTCTCTTCGACCCGAAGACCAACGTCCTGTGGGCCGTCGACACCTTCGCCACGAACGTGCCGACCCCCGTGCCCGAAACGGCAGCGCTGTCGCCGGACGAATTCCGCGACGGCCAGTTCTTCGGGGGAAGGCTGGTCTCCCCCTGGGTCGCCCTGCTGGACGCCCAAAAGTTCGGGACGGTCGTCACCGACTTCCAGCACCTGAACGCCGAGGTCATCGCCGGCTGCCACTGCCCGGTCCTCCGTGGCCCCCAGATCCCCGAGGCCTACGACCTCCTCCGCCAGCTCCCCGAAATCCCACCGTGGACAGAGTTCACCCAGGCCGATCTGGACCAGTGGATGGCGGCTGCCGAAAGCTCGGTGCCACCGGAGCAGCCGCGGCCCTCGGGAACGTGAGACGTGCTGTCGCGCGGCGGCGCAGTGTCGTGCACGCCGGTGGCCAGCGTCAGTGGCAGTGGGCCCGGAAACGGCCACCGGCATTCAGCACGGCAACCCACCCCGCCCACCAGCTCTCCCTACACAGAGGTGTCTGGCCTGGCTCGGGCGGGTTCAGCACGCCTGGCCCACCTCCCCGCCAGCCTGCCCCGCTTCGCCACCCACCTCGAAACGCACCGGGGATTGAGGCCGGCCCGCTCCGGGGGCCGGGCGGAGGTGTCGCCCTCGCCACCGCCGCGATGGATGCCCTGCCACCCGAAAAGCACAGCCTCACCCTGCGCATGCTCCTCAACGAAATCCGGGCATGACCCCGGCCCGGCCGGGGCCAGGGCCGCGCAGCGGAGTCCGCCGCCGACATGCCACTCCAGGACCTGGCCGACAGCGTCCCCGTCGCTCGGCGCACCAATTCAAGCGGCACGACCGCGGAGGACCGTCCCAGCGTGCTCACCTCACAAAGGCCGGCGGGCGGGGTGGTCCGCCACTGGGTCCCGCATACGAGGACGGGCGGGTCGTGAGCGGGCCCGTGCCGGGCGCGGTCGGCCGGGTCACCGAGGCACCGAACTCCCCGGCCGCCAGGGCGGCCAGAGCGTCGGCGTCCCCGTCGGTGGACCAGCCCGACAGCTCGTCCTGGCCCTCGACATCGTCGGCGAGGCCCAGCCACGGGGCATCGAGCCGGAACCGTCGCGCACCGCCCCCAGCACAACGCACCAGCAGCGAGGCCGCCACCGCCCCGGCGGGAACCTCGATCCTTTCGTTCGCGAGCAGCCGGACGACGACTGCGGGCCGCTCGAACTCCGGCTGCGCGTCAGTCCCACCGGCCGGGGCAGGGAAGTCGGAGTGGCGGCGGCGCCAGTTGACCACCGCCGCCCGCCCCATACACGCGATCTGGCCCACCTTGGCGAGCAGGGCCAGTCTGTCCGGCCCACAAAACGTGAGCCAGAACCCGAATTCATCGATATCGATCACGGCGGGGGCGCCAAGGCGACCCCGAAGTCGTGACCAAACGACTGTCGTTCTCGTCTCGCCTCCAAACCCAGACGAGCCTGCCGGCGCCGCTCGCCTTGTCAGGGGCGGGCCGTAGGGTTCACTGCGTGAGTGACATCTATGAGCTGATGATTGCCGTCGACCTGAGGGACGAGATCACCGAGCAGGAGCTCGCCGAGCTGAGCTGGCATCTGGGAATCGGGCCCCAACCGGAGCGCCTGTCCATCGTCGCCGAGTTCCCGGTCGTAGTGGAGGCCGACTCGGGGATCCTGGTGATCGAGGACGATCCCTATCCACTGCTTGCCGGGCGGGGCGCGGCATGGCGGGTGGGTGGTGTGCTCTGCTCGGCACTGGCCACTCGCTCGGACCCGCCGTGGACGGGGTGGTCGCTGACGTCCCGCCAGGAGATCCACCCCGACGAGTTCGAGAGGGTCGGCGAGCTGCTCTGCTGGCTGGCCACAAGGGCTCACGAAACGCACCAACTCGGGGATGGCGCAGTCGGAATCGGATCCCTCAGGTTCTATGAAGCCGAGATTCCGGATGTACTTCAGGTCAAAAGCGGGCAGGTCAACTGGCCGACCTGAGAGGCAGCGAGCAACCTCGGGCCCCGAAGCAGTGCACCGGCGCCGCCCACCACGCAGTGCCGGTTTACCGGGGCGTACTGCCGCTTGAGCGCGATGCGCCCAGGACCGGGCCGTCAGGGCGTGGGCGGTGAACAGGGCCTCCAGGCGGGCGCGCCGCTTCTCGTACGGGCGTGTCAACAGCTCCTGGTAGTCGAGCCAGGCCGTGCGGCAACTGCTCCTCGGCGGCCACCAGGTCGGGGAACCAAATCCCGCTCGTCGCGCCCCACCTCAGAGCATCCGCTCGGCCATCGCCGCCCGTGCGCGCAGCGCGTCGGCCTCCTCGTGCCGGCCCCTGCCGGCCAGGAACCGCGCCCGGTATTCCATTGCGTACCCGTCGCCCAGCTCCTCGGCGCGCAGGAACACCTGCACGGCCCGCTCCAGGTCACCGCAGTCCCGGAAGGCTACGCCCAGCGCGGTGATCGGGAAGGCTTCGTCCTGCGCGAGGATCAGCGGCGCCCAGCGTTCGATGCCGGCCGCATCGCCACGCTCGAGCGCCTGCTTGACCAGGCCCAGCATGGCATCCGGATCGCCCAGCGCCGCGGCCTTCTCCCAGATCACCTGCGCGCGATTCGCATCACCAGCCACCGCGTGCAGCATTCCCAGGTTGAAGCCGGCAACGACGTTTCCCGCTGCCCATGCCCGGCCCCACCAGTGCAGCGCGCCGTCCCGGTCACCCTTCGAATGCAGGCCCGCCGCCAGGTTCCCCATCGCCACATCGTCACCCAGCTCCGCCGCAACCGTCAGCTCGGCCAGTTCGACGTCCGGCTCCGACCGCCGACGAAACCACCAAGCCATCAGCAACAACCCCGGCAGTACAGCTGCACTGATCCCCGGAATACGAACAGGCGAAAATATCTCACCCTGCGATCATGCCAGCCATGGCGTGGACAGCTCGCGCGAGCGTGGTGGCTCGCTGGGCCAACGAGGTCGACCTGGCCCTGCTCATGGTGGACGCACTCGGTTGCTCGTCCTGGGCGACCGAACCCGACGATCGACGCCCAACCCTCAGCTCTCCAAGTCAAGCGCTCCCTGGAGGCGCGGATCAGGGCACGTCGAAGGCCGGGGAGGAGCCGTACGACGTGGTCTCCGTGCCCTCGTGGATCAGGAACCACTGGCCGGGCGCGCGGGGCGGGGTGGAGGTCAGGACCGCGCCGCCTCGGACGGTCGTCAGCTCGGCGACGGTCTGCCAGTTCCGTGTGCCGTACTCGACGTAGTCCGGCCCGACCGCAAGCCCGGCGGGGGCGCCGACGTAGCCGCCGTTGTCCCAGTCGGCGCGGGTCAGCCGGCCGACCACGCCGTGGGGGTAAGTAGCCGTTGTCGTACCGAGAGGTTCGCTTGGTGGTCGAACGAGGGTTCCCGGTCGGGTCGTCTTCCGGTGGCACGGGCATGAAGGCAGGGCCTCCCGCGCAGCTCGTGACAGGGCCTCGGCCGGCTCCAAGCGGGCGATGGCCCGTCGGCGAGCACATGGCCGAGATCCGGCGGAAGGTCGGCATCGTCTTCCAGGACCCCGACGACCAGCTGTTCATGCCGACCGTCCGCGAGGACGTGGCCTTCGACCCGGCCGCGGCCGGCGTCCGGGGCGCCGAGCTCGAAGCCGTCGTGCTCCGCGCACTGGAGAAGGTCGGGATGACGGAGTTCACCGACCGGCCCCCGCACCACCTCTCCTTCGGGCAGCGCCGCCGGGTCGCCGTCGCGACCGTCCTCGCCATGGAGCCGGAGATCCTCGTCCTCGACGAGCCGTCCTCCAACCTGGACCCGGCCTCCCGCCGCGAGCTCGCCGACATCCTCCGTGCCCTGGACGTCACCGTCCTGATGGTCACCCACGACCAGTCGTACCCTGGAGCTCTGCTCGCGATCGGTCATTCTCAGCGAGGGCTTCATCGCCGCCGACGGGCCGACGGCCGGGATCCTTGCCGACGAGGAGCTGATGGCCGGCACCGCCTGGAGCTGCCGTTCGGCTTCGTACCGAGCTCCGTCGCCTGATCCGGGAGGCTCCCGGTTTGGGCCGACCGGCTGGATGTACCGGTGGGTCGTGTCGGGATGCTCCGTGCGGGGGCGGAGCCGGGGTTATGAAGGGAATCGAACGGAATCGGATGAAAGTTCGCCATCCGGTCATTCCCGAACATCAACCTCAGGAGTCGCATGATGCGCCCCATCAGAGCCGCCTGTCTCGGCACGGCCACCGCCCTGGTCACCCTCCTCGCCTGTGCCCCCGTCGCGGGCGCCGCCGCGACGGACACGGGTTCCGCCCACGCCAAGGGCGAAGCCCAGATCATCACACTCCGGGCCGAGGTGAAGGAGCTGCACCGCTTCCCCGTCGTCGACGGCAGCGTCTCGCAGGGCGATCGGGTCGTCGCCCGCTCGGACCTCTCCCTCTACGACGACGCGGCGCACACCAAGATCGGCGAGACCAACGTCGACTGCACCACCACCCGCGGCGGCGCCGATGAAGCGGAGCAGTGCATCGCGACCTACACCCTCCCGGACGGCCAGCTCACCGTGCAGGGGATGTACTACAACTACCTCGACCAGGGGCCCTTCGACAACGCGATCACCGGCGGCACCGGGAAGTACGAAAAGGCTCGTGGCTCGGTCCACTCCGAGCCGATCGGACCGGGCGTGAGGCGCTTCACGATCCACCTCGTCTGACCGCCCCGGACGTCCACCTGACCCCGGAATCCGGCCTTCTCCCCTCGCGTTGCACCATGGGAGCCGGTTTTCGTACGAGAGGAAGTGTGGGTCAAGGGGACGTCCAGGGCGGCTCACCCTTCAGATCGTCAAACGCACCGACGACATGAGCGGGTTCGTGGTGCTTCCACGCAGGTGGGTGGTGGAGAGGACGCTGAGCCGGCTGATGCGCTCGCGGCGCCTTGCCCGGGACTACGAGACCCGGCCCGAAAGCAGCGAAGCCGCCGTCCCGTGGTCGATGACCATGCTCATGGGACGCCGCCTCGCCCGCCACCGGAGCCGAAACGTCACCCGGCAGCCCGCCTCGGCGTGAACACCCCGGGACGCTCCTCGGCCAGCCAGCCCCCCCTCCACCAGCCGCTTCACCCTCGACCGCACCCCCTCGACCTTCGCCGGCACCGACTCCAGGCCCAGCCGCCCGGCCAACTCCCGCGCCCGCATCCCGGACCCGCCCGCCTCCACCTTCCGCAAGAGCCGCACCTACGGAACCATCCTGGTCGACGTGGCGGCCGGCCAGGTCGTGGACGTGCTGCCCGACCGTACCTCCGAGACTTTCGCCGCCTGGCTGCGCGAGCATCCCGGCGCCGTGGAAGTCGCCGACCGCTGGAACCTGCTCCAAAGTCTCGCCGTCGCCGTGGGGAAGACTTGCCACCAGCACCGCGCCTGCCTGCGCAAACGCATCGACGAGGTGACCAGCCGAATCCCAGAGGCGGCGCCGCTGATGCAGCTCCCTCTCCACGGCTCGGCCAGGGCATTGATGCGGGCAAGAAGATCGCGGGGCGCAAGCATCACCTCGGGGTCGACACCATCGGCAGTCCTCGTCACCGCGGCCGGCGTCTCCGACAACGTCGGCGGCACCCCGGCGTTGGGTCGTGGAACGGACCTTCGGCCGGCTCACGACCACTTCCGCTGATCCACCAGGTCAAGCACTCCTTCAGGCGGCCGGTTTCTGGGCAGGGCACCCCCCGTAGACGTACGGGGCGATTTCGTCGCCCCTCCTGTCGCTGAGGTGGAAGCAGTGGCCGTTGGCCCACACCGTGATCGACTGCGGCCGATGGTCAAACTGGAACGGCTCGTCCCCAAGCTGCGTCCCGGGCCAAGAACCATCTCCCGCAGAGGAATGAGTGACAACGACGCATGTTTCGTTCGGCAAGATCCGATGGACGTCACCCCAGGGCTCCAGCATCAGATCGAGCGGCTCCTAGCCGTCGTTGCTGACCACCAGCCGCGCTGCTCTCCCTGCGAACATTTCCATCACTCCTCCTTGGCCCTTCGGGCGGCCATGCGCGCAACTGCCTTCCTCTGCGCATGCGCGGCACGAACCTCACGCGGCACAAACCCCCGGACCAGCGTCTTTCGCCCGAGTTTCCAAACATCCTGCTGGGACGAATCGCTCTTTCAGACGGCCCCTCACCGACTTGGACGACACGGCGTCGGGACCGAGAGATCCCGGTCCCGACGCCGTCCTGCGATGCGGATGCCCCGAACCCGCCCTCGTCACGACCGGATCTGCACGTGGTGATGAAATGTGCGCGATGCGCTGTGACTCGTCACGCTGCTGAGCTGCACTGTCGTCTCGGGAGTCGAACCCGATGCGCTGCTCTCCGCGCGCCAGCCGGGCCGGTAACCGCCGGCCCTCGGTTGTGCACGCCTCCGGAGCGACTACCTGCTCCACATCGCGGGTCTCAATCCAGGAGGTCGGCCTCCCAGTTGGTGCGCTGGATGCGTACGTCGATCTCGCGGATCTCGCGGGCGGCGTCGTCGGCGCGGGCGCGCAGCTCGGCCACGGGCAGCGCGGGGAGCACCATCAGCTCCGAACGCAGCTGGCGGCCGTAGCCGCGTTCCCCGCTGCCGGCGGCGGCGTCGGCAGCCGAGGTGAGCACGGAGTGGCGCAGGCGCAGGGTGTCGCGGCGGGCGAGGGCGTCGGTGAGGGTGCCGTCGGCACCCATGTCGACGGCGGCGTTGGTGCGGTTGATGCGCCGGATCAGGGACTCCAGGGCGTCAAGAGTCTCGGTGACCTCGGCGAGCAGCGCTGCCGGATCCTCGGCGGGGGTCTCGCCCTCTTGGTGGCGGGCGTTGGCCACGATGCGGGCCCGCAGCTGTTCGACGCGGCGAGCCGCCTCCGCGCGTTCCGCCAGTGCTTCGCCGAGCTTCATCGTGATGGGTCCCGTCGCCTGGTGCTCTTCGTCGGGCGGTACTGCGTACCGCTGCGCCGATCACCCTACGTCACGCCACGGCCGGCCCGGCTCTTTGGATGGTGTCAGGGGTGGGCAGCATCGAGCGCGGCGGACCTTCCAGGCACCTGTACACCCACCCCGTACTGGACAGTCCCCGCCCAGTGGCGGGCTGGCGGCGTCGAGCTACGGCGTGCCGCAGGCAGCCACACGCCGGCGCCGGCGGAACGAGAGGCCCAGCCGTACATCAGGGCCCGTCGACCTGCTCGACGAACGTCCGCGCCGGCACGTGGCCCGGTAGGCAAAGTGGACCCTCAGGGCTCGGGCGCGGCACCCTGGGCATCTGGGCGGTCGGCCGCACACGGCGGCCACCACGATCAGGACCTCCGCGGTGAACTCCACCACCTCCAGGCGCACATCGATGTCCGGGAACAGCACATCCTCCAGCGAGCAGACCCCAACTAGCCAGGCATCCCCATCACCGCGCGCCACCTTCTGAACGGTGTCCTTGCCGCATCGCCCTACCGCCATGAGGGTCTCGGTGTGCCCAGGAACGCGTTCGTGCCGCCCGGTCCTCGGCGACGGCTTGAATGTCGGAGTGCCCGTCGCCGCTGACGTCCCCGGGTCTTATGCCGGCGGCCCCACTGGCAGCCGTACCCGCGTGCCGCCGACAGCAGCGCCCGAGCGCAGCGGGTCTGCCTGGCGGATCGGTCGCCGGCGGCCACACTGGAGCCATGAGCGAGCACCACGTCACCGTTGACCAGGCCGGCGCCGGTTGTGAGCAGGGCCATACCGGCAAGCCCCAGTACCGCCACCACCTCCGGTACGAGAGCCCGGCCGGTGAAGCCTGGACCAGCCCAGAGGGGTACACGCGAAGTACCCTGTCCGGTCTCACCGTGGTGACGTGTGCCTGCGGCCTCGCCACCAAGGCGCTCCCGAGCGATGATGCGCGGCTCGTCTATGAGGAACACCGCAACGTGATCCGCGACGAGATGACATGAGCAGCGAGGTCGCCGCCCGGATGCCACTCCAACGCGTATGAGTCACACCAGTCCTCCGGGCACCGGGCTGCCGGAACGATGCGCCCCGCGTTCAGGGCCAGGATCCGTTGCCCGACGCGGGCCAGGACTTCGGCTGGGGTCCTGGCTCCGTGGCGTTCGAGGTGCGGCCGGCCTTTGAGCGTCTCGTTGACCGACTCGATCAGCTGCCGGATCGGCCTCGGCCGGTGCTTGCCCGGCCGTGGCTGCCGGTTGCGGTAGCTGGGCCGCAACAGCTTCAGCCGTAGCCGGCCATGAAGGCGTCGAGGTGTTTGGAGGCACCCGTGAGCATGTCCGCCGGCACTTCACGTTCGTCCGCTTTCGGGTTGGCCAGGGCCCAGGCGACCGGCAGTCCGCCCGGTCGGTGTGCTGGGCGAGCGCGCGGATGTACCTGCTGATCAGCGTGTTCGCGGCCCGCAGGCGCTTCTTGTAGCCGGACTGCCCGGCCAGTTGGGGGAACCGAGACGATTTCGCGACGGTGACAGGGTTCCGGCCGGAGCTGTACTCGTGCCTGGTCTGCGGAAGCGACGCCCTCTTCGAACCGTGTGACGCTCTGCTGTGCACCGACGCGCCGGTCCGCAGCCTCGTGGACCTGGCCTTGACTCCCGAGCACCGGCGGGGGGCACGGGCCCCCGCTCTCCCCCGCCGCACAGGCGATGCTCCCGTCCAAGGAGAGCTGAGGCTGCGTGTCCATCTCGCGCGCCGCGGCACCCGCTCTTGCGGGCCGGGCTCACGCTTCCTCGGGCGTGGCGTCCTCGGAGGACAGGGCCGCCCTTCTGCGGTACACCACCACCCCGCACACCGCGAGGAGGAGAACGGCCACGGCGGCCACCCCGAAGGCCGTCCGCTCGGCGAAGAGCCTTCCCAGCACTTCGAATACCCCGAGCCCCACTGTCGCGTAGATCAGTGCCCACGCCGCTCCGCCCACGAACAGGGCGGGGAGGTAGCGCGGCAGCGGCATGCGCATGGTGCCCGCGAGGAAGTTGGCGGCGGTCTGGAAACCGACGGTCAAGAAGGAGACGGCCACCACCGGCGCGCCCCACCGCTGGATCGCCCGTTCGGCGCGCCGGAACTTCGCCCCGGAGATTCGCCCGGCGAACCTGCTGCGCCGGGCACCGGCTCCGGTGAGCCACCCCACGGCGAACGTCCCTCCGGCGCGGAGCAGGACGATGACGTACAGGGATACGGCTGTGAGCGCGATCTTATCCACGACGCCTCGTCCCGGTCGCCGGGCCGAAACCCGGGATGCCCGTCACCTGTATGGGCGTCCCACCCCAGCAGGCGCACGACGCGCAGGAGCCCGCATCACCGTCTCTCACTTGCGCCCTGCCTCTGCCCGTTTCCGCCCCATGGATGCCACCTGCGGCGCTGAACCCGAACCTGCACGCTCGCACGCCAGGCAAGGCCAGCCTAACCGAACATGCATGCGGGGGGTACAGGGCACCGGGCTACCGGTGGACTAAGAGGCAGGGTCAGTGAATCTGGTCGGCTCACCAGCCCCATGGACCCCTGCCCGTGCACTACCGGCTACCGGCTACCGGCTACCGGCTGAGCGACCTGAGCGCCGCCGCGTCGTACGGCTTCAGCTCGTCGAAGCGGTTGCCGAGGACCTTCGCCGCCCACTGCGGGTCCTGGAGCAGCGCCCGACCGACGGCGACCATGTCGAACTCGTCGCGTTCCATGCGGTCCAGGAGGTTGTCGATGTCGCCGAGCGCCGCACCCTCACCGACGAAGGCTCGGATGAAATCGCCGTCGAGGCCGACCGAGCCGACGGTGATGGTCGGCCGGCCGGTGAGCTTCTTGGTCCAGCCGGCCAGGTTCAGGTCCGAGCCCTCGAACTCCGGGAGCCAGTAGCGCCGGGTGGAGGCGTGGAACGCGTCGACGCCCGCTGCCGCCAGCGGGGCGAGGATCGCCTCCAGTTCTTCCGGGGTCTGCGCGAGCCGTGCGTCGTAGGCCTCCTGCTTCCACTGCGAGTAGCGGAAGATCACCGGGAAGTCGGCCGGGACGCGCTCGCGGACCGCGGCCACGATCTCCGCGGCGAACTTCGTACGGGCCACCGCGTTGCCGCCGTAGGCGTCGGTGCGGCGGTTGGTCCGCTCCCACAGGAACTGGTCGAGCAGGTAGCCGTGGGCGCCGTGCAGCTCGACGCCGTCGAAGCCGATCCGCTCGGCCTCCGCGGCGGCGTCAGCGAACGCGCCGATCACGTCGTCGAGGTCAGCGCGGGTCATCGCCTTGCCGGTCCCCTCGGTGCCGTCGACGCGGATGCCGGACGGCCCGATGGCGGGGGCATCGGCATAGGGCGCCTCGCCCTGCTTGCGCACCATGCCTATGTGCCACAGCTGAGGCACGATCGTGCCGCCCGCCTCGTGCACGGCCGCGGCGACCTTCGCCCACCCCGCCAGCTGGTCCTCGCCGTGGAACCGCGGCACCCGGTCGCTCTGCCCGGCGGAGTCGTGACCGACGTAGGTGCCCTCGGTGACGATCAAGCCCACGCCCGCGGCGGCCCGGCTGGCGTAGTACCCCTGGACGTCCTCGCCGGGCACGCCGCCGGGGGAGAACATGCGCGTCATCGGCGCCATCGCGATGCGGTTGGGGACGGTCAGGCCGTTCAGCTTGACGGGCCGGGACAGGATCTCGGCCGCGCGGGAGGCGGTGGACGTGGTGACGGTCATGCGGGTCCTCCGGGTTGAGGCTGTGGCTCGTCAGGGTGACAACGAGAAGTGCATAGTACACATGCTATGTATGATGCATATTGCAGTCTCCGGCCGTCGCGCGGCGCCGCCCCCATGCCGAGCCGCGCAGGAGCCGCGCAGGGGCCGCCGGTCCCCGGGTTCACGGGTCCGCGACAATGGAACGCCGGAAGGAGCGGGAGGCACAGTGCTGGAGAAACTGGAGCGGGAGCTGATGCTGCTCTCGCGGCACCAGGTGCTTGCCCGGCGCGAGCGCGACCCCGAACGCCTGGAGCGGTCGGCGTACCTACTGCTCAGCCGGATCGACACACAAGGCCCCATGTCCATCGGACAGTTGGCGGAAGCCTTCGGGCTCGACACCTCGACCGTGAACCGCCAGACGGCCGCGCTGCTGCGCTGCGGACTGGCCGAGCGCGTCGCGGACCCGGACGGCGGCATGGCCCGCAAGCTGTCCATCACCGTTGAAGGCGGGCGCCGGCTCGCCGAAGACCGTGAGGTCAACCGGTCCTGCCTGGCCCGGGTGGTCGCCGACTGGTCCCCTGAGGAAATACGGGAGCTGGAGGACGTCCTGGTCCGGCTCAACCGCAGCGCCGAGGCCCTCGAAGGACGGTACTGGCCGCGCACGGAGGAAGACGACACCCGCGCCGCATGCCACCGACCGGTCCCGCACGAATCCCCGACTCCTGCTCCGCGGGCACCCGCGACTCCCGCCCCGTAGGAACATTCCGCGGCCCGCCCCGTGGAAACGCCGGCCCATCGGGACGGCGCCCGGACCCGGCGAGCGGCCGGGCCCCGGTCGACTAGTCAGCCGATTCTGAGCATTGTCTTCGGTGTGGGGAAGAAGCGGGCGGCGATCTGGGCGGACAGATGCCCAAAGGAGCCGACGGAGGTGGCGGTGTGGTCGGCTCAAGTTGCGGCTGATGCGGCCGAGTCCTGTGGGACTGGTGCGAGTCCGGCGACGCCGGCGAGTCTGACCCGCCAACGCGGCCCCGGCGTGCGCCGCCGCGACGGCCACACGCGGCTTGGGCCGGCGCACGCCGGGCGGAGAGGTGCGGGTGTCCGTCCGACCTGGCAGCGTTGTGGGCTCGGCGGGGATGTCCGGAAGGTGATGCAGGGCTCGTTCCCGGGCGGGTTCCGCGAGAGGGCGAGGGCCACGGACGCCGGGCGTCGTCATCAACACACAGCGGGATGGCATGGGCCACCCGGCCCGCCCAGCGGGGAACGGGCTCGACGGGTTTGCGGCCGGCGCGCCGATTGACATCTCGGCTGCCGTTGCTGCTGTGTCCCTGGCATGCGCGGTCGTGTGTGCCCTCCCCGGCGAGATCCGACGTTGTCGATCTTCGCGTTCGGGGTGGGCGCTCGGCGTCCTCCGCCGGGTTGAGCCGGCGGGCGACCACAGGATGACACCGCCGGCGCCGGCGCGAGCAGGTTTCCTCCAGCAACCCGCGCAATGGGCGGCTGCCTCAGCCACAAGCCGAGGAATAGCGCACAGTCGTTCCCGATGCTCCAGCTCGGCCAGGGCTACGCGTAGCGACGCGAAAGGAAGTTGCTGGTCGTGGACGACGAGATCGACAACATCTTCCACCTCTTCCGGGGCCGGGGCGGTGCCGTACCGGTCCTGGCCGGGCCGGCACCCCGAATTCACGGCCGGGCGTGCGGGCCGCTCAGACGGCTTCGGCCAGGACGGCTTCGATCAGCTTCCGCTGGTCTTCGGTGAGGTGCGGATCCTGCAACTCCATCAGCTTGCCGTCGACCTGGACGATGTAGCTGAAGCCGTCCGGCACGGGACCCCGACCTGCGGAGCCCTCGCTGCTGAGCGCGCGCTCGGCCATCCGCTCCAACTCGGCGCCATCGGCGCGGCATTCCGTCTCCAGGGAAGCAGTCAGCTCCCCGCCCGCGAACCCTCCGGTGCGTGTCACGGTGATCAGCATGGTGGAACCTCCTTGGACAGACCGCCGCCTGTTCGATCGTTCGGCCGGATGAGCCGGAAGGCGGCGCATGGCTGTGGACATCCTTCGCCTGCCCCCGCTAACCGCGCACGCACAGTTCCACGTCACATCGGCGCGAAATGACCGAAAGCGGCCTCCTGACCCCAGTCGGCGATCAAACCGGAGGCCACCAGCGCATCCAGGCGCGGCAAGTGGCCGCCCACCTCCTCCAGCTCGCCGCTCCGCCGGCTGCAAGTCGACCGTGGGCCAAGAACTCCGCCCGCGTCGCCCCGCCACCCCTCTTTTCAGGAAGGGAGGATTAAAGGCTGCCTCCAGTCGGTGCGTGTCAGGTGAGAGCCGGCCTTGGGGCCCATGCGGAGCATCCCGTCGCAGACGGCACAGACGGCTCCGGTGACACAGGAGGCCTCCGGGCCGGCGGGGAAACGCGATCACTGCGGCCACCTCGCGGGTTCCCCGGCCGGGTCGCGGCGCCCCGGGCCGACCCGCGGGGCAGTGGGGTGATGTGGTGGTGCCGACGGGGGAAGGGCGGCGTGGTGTCGCGCCCCGGCGGCGCGGGCCCGGTGCAGGTGAGGACGGCGGACCGGGGTTGGTGTTCCGGCTGGGGTGCTCCTGGCCGTCGAGCGCGTACTGCTGGACCTGCCCGAGCCGGAGCCGGAGCCGGAGCCGGAGCCGGAGCCGGAGCCGGCCGCAGGTTCACCGCCCCCCTGGCTGCCCCGCCTGCGAGCGGCCCTGCCAGCGCGGAGCCCGTCCGTGGGGCGGCCGGCGTGTGGTCCACCGCCCGGACTTCTGCGCCGCGACCGCGGAACGAGGCGAGGCCGGGGAGCGGCGGGGGACGACCGGGTGGCGGCGCCACGCCTCGTCATGAATCCCCCGCGGCCCGCCCGGGGTCGGGGCCGGACATTCGTCGTCCGCAGGCGGAGCGGCGGCCCCTTTCCCGACGCCCGTCCTCGCGCCGCGTACCCTCGTGCCCGTGCCGCCCTCCCGTCTCCACCGTGTCGCCGTTCTCGTCCTCGAGGGCGCCAAGCCCCTTGATGTCGGCATCCCCGCGCAGGTGTTCACGACCCGCGCCAGCATGCCGTACGAGGTGCGGGTGTGCGGTGCCGCGCCCGGGCTCGTGACCGGGGGCGACGGGCTGTCGTACCACGTGATCCACGGGCTCGAGGCGCTGGCGTGGGCCGACATCGTCTTCGTCCCCGGCTACCGTTTTCCCGATCGCGACGACCCGCCGAAGGCCGTGCTCGACGCGCTGGTCGCCGCCCACGGGCGGGGCGCGCGGCTCGCCGCCATCTCGACCGGCGCGTTCGCGCTCGCCGCCACCGGCCTGCTCGACGGCAAGCGCGCCACGACGCACTGGCACTACGCCCGGGCGTTCACCGCCAGACATCCGCGCGTCCGGCTCGACGAGAACGTCCTGTTCGTCGACGAGGGCAGCGTGCTGACGTCGGCCGGCGCCGCCTCCGGCATCGACCTGTGCCTACACATCCTGCGGCGCGACCTCGGCGTGGCCGCCTCGAACCACGCGGCCCGGCGGCTGGTCGCGGCCCCGTACCGCAGCGGCGGCCAAGCCCAGTACGTGCCCCGCAGCGTGCCCGAGCCGCTCGGCGAGCGGTTCGCCGCAACCCGCGAGTGGGCCCTGCATCGGCTCGACGAGCCCCTCACCCTGGAAGCGCTTGCCGCCCACGCGGGGGTCTCGCCGCGCACGTTCTCGCGGCGCTTCGCCGAGGACACCGGGTATACGCCGATGCAGTGGGTCATGCGTGCCCGGATCGACGTGGCCCGGGAGCTGCTGGAGCGTTCGGAGCGGAGCGTCGAGCAGATCGCCGCCGATGTCGGTCTCGGTACCGGGTCGAATCTGCGGCTGCACTTCCACCGCATCCTCGGGACCACCCCGACCGACTACCGGCGCACCTTCACCCGGGGCGAATAGGAGAAATCGGCGGGCGATGGGCCGTCTGGCGGGATCCTTGCGAACCATGGCGATCTCGCCGCTGTCGCGGGCGGGTGGCGGGCGCGAACCTGATGGCGAACGAAAGGGACATCGCTCATGACTCGCATCGCCATCAACGGATTCGGCCGCATCGGACGCAACGTGCTGCGCGCGCTGCTCGAACGCGACAGCGACCTCGAAGTCGTAGCCGTCAACGACCTCACCGAGCCCGCCACCCTCGCGCGGCTGCTCGCCTACGACACCACGGCCGGCCGGCTCGGTCGCCCGGTGACCGTCGACGGGAACGCCCTCATCGTCGACGGCCGCCGCATCACGGTGCTGGCCGAGCGCGAACCCGGTCAGCTGCCGTGGGCCGAGCTCGGCGTCGACATCGTGCTGGAGGCGACCGGCCGCTTCACTTCGGCCGAGGCCGCGCACGGCCACATCAAGGCGGGCGCGCGGAAGGTGCTCGTGAGCGCGCCGTCCGACGGCGCCGATGTCACACTCGCGTACGGGGTCAACACCGACGCGTACGACCCGGCCGCGCACACGATCGTCTCGAACGCCTCGTGCACGACCAACGCGCTGGCCCCGCTGGCCTCCGTACTCGACGACCTCGCGGGCATCGAGCACGGCTTCATGACCACGGTGCACGCCTATACGCAGGAGCAGAACCTGCAGGACGGCCCGCACCGCGACGCCAGGCGCGCCCGCGCCGCGGCCGTCAACATCGTGCCGACCTCGACGGGCGCCGCCAAGGCGATCGGCCTCGTGCTGCCGAACCTCGCGGGCAAGCTGTCGGGCGACTCGATCCGCGTGCCGGTCCCGGTGGGCTCGATCGTCGAGCTCAACACCACCGTCGCGCGCGACGTGACGCGCGAGGAGGTGCTGGAGGCCTACCGCACTGCGGCGCAAGGACCGCTGGCCGGGGTGCTGGAATACTCCGAAGACCCGCTCGTCTCCTCCGACATCACGGGCAACCCCGCCTCGTCGATCTTCGATTCGGAGCTGACCCGCGTCGACGGCCGCCACGTCAAGGTGGTCGCCTGGTACGACAATGAGTGGGGTTTCTCGAACCGCGTGATCGACACGCTCACGCTCCTCGCCGCCGGCTGACTCAGAGGGGCTCGGAGGGGCTCGGAGGGTCCCCCTCAGCGCATGCGGCCGGGCAGGTGCAGGCTGAGGAGGACCGTCAGAGCGCTGACGGCGAATCCGCCGGGGGCGAGCATCCGCCGCGCCGGGTCCCGCCACAACTCCTCCACGGTCCGCTGAAGTTCACCGGGTCCCCACCGTTCAGAAAAGCTCCCTGGATCTCCCGCAGGTCGCCGGGGTAAGCCACCTCGACGCCGGCGGTCTGCTCGAAGTCGGAGAACCTCTCCATCGCCCGGCCGACGAGCCGGTCGGCCTTCCCCACCAGTGCAAGGGCGTCCCCGATCGCGCCTGCCGATACCCCGGCGGCCACGGGGCGCACTTGGCACTCGACGGGTGGATCGACCCCGTACTGTTCGGCGGCCGGCCGTGCCAGGCCCTCCCCGTCCGGGGTGCCGCCTCGTATCTCCTTGACCAAGGCCTCGACCCGGCCGGCCTGAAGTCCTGTGACGTCCCCATGGGCCGACCGCGTCCCGCACCCACCGGCCCCGCCGCCGCGATCCGAACAGCAGCCTCTGCCCCGAGGAGCCGGGTGGACCTGCCGGCGCCGCCGGGATCCGGCCATCTGGAAACCGGTGTGCCGCAGGTCGCGGTGGTGCGGTCCCCGTCAGGTGTGAAAGTGCCAGTGCCATCGCCAGGTGAAGTCGCCTGGACTGGGCAGGTGCAGCGTACGGTCGGGTGGTGTGCCGTGGCTTGCTGTCACAGCTGTCCGCCTCACCCCGCCGCAGACCGGTCTTGTCCTTTGATGTCGCCGCAACAGGAGCACGCAGATGCGCCTTTACGCCCAGACTCGAGCACGTCGTTGCCGGCAGATTCTCGCTGATCTCATCGCCGTGGTCCTGGTGGCGGCCGCAGTGTGGTTCGCGCTGGCCGTCCACGACGGGATCATGGTGCTGGCCGAGCCGGGACGGAAGGTGGAGGACGCGGGCGGCAGTCTTGCCTCCGGCCTCGGCGATGCGGGGGATGCGGCCTCGAACGTTCCGCTGGTCGGGGGCATCCTCAAGAAGCCGCTCCAGTCCGCCGCCGAAGCCGGCAACGGGCTCTCCGATGCCGGGCAGTCCGTGCAGGACGTGGTTGGCCGTGCGGCCGACCTCACCGCGTTCGCCCTGATCGTCACCTCGGTGGCGCTGGTGCTGGCACTCTGGCTTCCTCCACGCGTGCGCTGGATCCGGCGCAGTGCTTTGATCCGGGGCCTTCTCGACTCTCCCGGCGGCGCCGATCTGCTTGCCCTGCGTGCCCTGACCGGGCCCATTGGTCACCTCGCCGCGGTCTCCGTTCCGCCAGGGGGCCTCGCCGATGCCTGGCGCCGGGGAGACGAGCACGTCATCGAAGACCTGTCCCGGGCGGCGCTCAGGCAGGCCGGCCTGCGCGCCTGATGGCGGCCTTTGATATCCGCCTCGGAGTGCAGTCACGACGGCGGGGACCTCGTCAAGCGTCATCGCGGCAGTGCCGCTGCTCTACCTCGGCCTCGGGGGCACAGACCCTCCCCCGTGAACTGCTGCCATGCGGCCCCGGCGGCACCGCGCTCCGCAGCGCCGCGCGCGCCTTGCTCCGCGTCCACCGACTCGCCGGGTGCACGACGGCACCCTGACGCGGCCACCGCTTCGAGGGCCTGTTCCACAACGCCATCGAGCCGATCCCACCGGACGCCTCAGGCATCCAGCACCTTCCCGAGGAAGGCGAGCTGGGTTGCCTGGTGGTGGGGGCCTCCTCCCTCGTGCGCGTTGTAGGGATAGACATGGATCTCCTTGTGCCCGGTGTAGTGGTTGTGGGCGGCGTACACGGTGGAGGGTGGGGTGATCTGGTCCATGAGGGCAACCGAAAACAGGCCCGGTGCCCTGGAGCGTGCCGCGAAGTTGACGCAGTCGAAGTAGGCCAGGGTCCGAAACACCCGGTCCACTTTGTCGCGGTGGGCACGGCAGTAGGCGGCGATCTCGCGGAACGGGGCTTCGTCGGTGACCTCGGCGCCGCGGCTGAAGTGGCACAGGAACGGTACGTCCGCCATCACGGCCGCGACATCGGGGACGAGGGCGCCGGCGACGAGGGCCAGTCCCCCGCCCTGGCTGCTCCCGGCCACGATCACTCTGGAGGGGTCGACCCGCGGGGCGCTGCGGGCCGCGGTGACGGCTCGGACGGCGTCGGTGTACAGGCGGCGGTAGTAGTAGTCCTCGGGGTCGAGGACGCCCTGTGTCATGAATCCGGGGTGGGAGGGTTCGCCGCCTGCGCCGTTGTCGGGGGTGTCCCCCGTGCGCCACCCGGACCCTTGGCCCCGGTTGTCCATCACGAAGTGGGCGTATCCGGCGGTGGCCCACAGCAACCATTCGTGGGGTAGTCCGCGGCCTGCGTTGTAGCCCACGTACTCGACGACGCATGGCAGGGGGCCTGGGGTGTTCGCCGGCAGGAGCAGCCAGGCGGCGACTCGCTGGCCGCCCCAGCCGGTGAAGGAGGCGTCGTAGACCTCGACGAGCCGGAGGGCGGTCGCGTGCGGCGTGAAGGTGGCGTCGACGGGTGCCGTCGCTGCGGCTGCCAGTGTGTCGGCCCAGAACCGGTCGAAGTCCTCTGGTTCGTCGCGATCGGGCCGGTAGGTCTTCAGTTCTTCGGCGGGAAGGTCGAACAGCGCCACGGTGCGTCCCCGTTTCGTGGTCGGTCGTCGTTGAATGGTTGCCCGTGCCTTGCCCGTGCGTTGCCCGTCCGGCTCAGGGCCGCACGGGCAACGCACGGGACTGATCGTGGCGGCGTCAGGGCCGGTCCTCGTAGAGCACCGGGCAGAACTCCGGGTCCGCGTAGTCGGGATGGCCCTCGGCCGTGCGGCCGACCAGCTCGTTCATGTTGTGCGTGGCCAGACGGCCGTCGCCCAAGGGGTAGGGGCGCCATCGGTTGTGCCGGTCCTGGAAGCGGACGGTGACCACCCGGCGGGGTGCGCCGCTGACGTTGGGCCCGCTGCCGTGGTACGTGCGGCAGTGGTGGAAGCTGATCTGACCCTTGCCGATGGCGACCGGGATGGCCTTTACGCGGGTGCCGTTGTGGCGGGCGGTCGCGTGGAGCAGGCCGTCCAGTTCGCCGGCGTCGCGCTGGGCGAAGTGGAGGGTGCTGCTGTCCGGGAGAGGGAGTTCCTCCCACCGGTGGCTGCCGTCGATCACGGTAAGGGTGCCGAAGCTCTCGTCGCATGCGTGCAGTGGGATGAAAGCGGTGAGCAGACGGTCGGACGTGCACATCTGCCAGTGGTGGCGGTCGGTGTGCCAGGGCACGACATTGGTCGGCTCGTCCGGCTGCGGCGGCTTGCGTATGAGCGTGCTGGTCCACAGCCGTACCTGGTCGGTGCCCATCAGACGGGCGGCCACCGCGGCGACGAGGGGCTTGCACAGGATGCGCCGCGCCGTGAGGTTCTCGTAGCAGATGGCGTCGTTGTGGCGGAGCACGTCCCCGTGCTGGGGTTCCCAGTACTCCTCCGGGGGCGGCTTCTTCGGCAGTGTGCGGTCCCGGTGGCCTGCGTAGAAGCGTTCGTTGGCTTGGTCGACCTCGGCGAGTTCGTCGTCGGAGAGCAGCTGCCCGGAGAGGTACCAGCCGTGCTCCTGATAGAAGCGGACGTCGTCGGCCGATGGCAGTAGCGCTCGTTCGGCCCGGGTCAGGGAGAAAGCCGCCATGGATGTGTCCTCTCGGTCCGTGGTGGGGTGCAAGGGTCGTGTCGTGTGGCTGCCTGGGGTTCGCCGGTTCCCGTACGGCGGAAGGTGCACCGGCGTCCGTGCGCGGCGCCGGGTGCGCACCCTCGATCCTGGTTCCGGCGACAGCGGCGCCGCCTCCCGGGAGTCGGCACGCGGAGCGGCCCTGGGCCCTGTGCCGGCCCGTGCGCGGCGCGGTGGAGCCGCCGCTCCCCGCGGGCAGCCGCGTTGGTCCGGACAGGTGAATCTCTCTGGAGTCGTGCCGGGAACGCGCCCCGATCGTGCGAGGCCGTACGAGGCCGTACGACGACAATGGACGGCGATGACCTCCATCGACGCCGGTGCCCGGGCCGTCCGGCTTTCGGACCGCCGAAGACGCCTGGCCACCGCGGCCGTCGCGTACGCCTTCTGGATCACGATGGTCGGTACCACCGTGCCGACCCCGCTCTATCCGCTGTACGAGCGCACGTTCGGGTTCTCCTCGTTCGCGGCCACCGTCGTGTTCGCGGTCTACGCGTGCGGCGTCGTCGGTGGACTCCTCGTCCTGGGCAGGCTGTCCGACCAGATCGGCCGACGCCCGGTGCAGGCCGCGGCGCTGCTGATGTCCGTCGCCGCCGCCGTGATGTTCCTCCTCGCCGAGGGCCTGACGGCGCTCCTGGTGGGCCGTGTCCTGTCGGGGCTGTCCGCGGCTTTGATCACGGCAGCGGCCACTGCGGGACTCACCGAGCTCGCCCCCGCGGCGCGCCGGGCCGGGGCGGGGATCCTCGCCCTCGCCGCGAACATGGGTGGGCTCGCCTGCGGCACCGTGCTCAGCGGCGTGACGGCCCAGTACGCGCCGGCGCCGCTGCGGATCCTGTGGGGCGTCCAGGGCGCCCTCGCCGTGGTCGCGCTGATCGGTCTCGTCGCCGTCCCGGAGACCGTCGTGCCCACCGGCCGGGGGTCCCTGGGTGTCCAGCGGCTGCGTGTCCCCGCCGCCGTCCGGGGCGCCTTTCTGCGTTCCGCGCTGGTCTCGGGCTCCGGCTTCGCCGTCCTCGGGGTGTTCGCCTCGGTGAGCGGTCTCTTCCTCGCCGAGGTCCGGGTGCGCAACCTTGCCGTCGCGGGGGTGGTGGTGGCGTTCGCGTTCCTGGGTACCGGAGCCGGCCAGCTCCTGGTGAGCGGCCTCGGTGCGCGTGCCGCGCTCCCGGTGGCGTGCTGCGGGCTGGTCGTGGCGGCGGCGCTCATCGCCACCGCCTTGCTCGGAAAGCTCCTCGTGCCCCTGATCGCCGCCTCTGTGCTCACTGGGCTGGCCACCGGCGTCGCCGTCCGGGACGGTGTCACGCTCATCGCCACATCGGTTGCCCCCGAACGGCGCGGCGAGGCGTTCTCTGCCTTCTTCGTGATCCTGTACGCGATGCTCGCCGCGCCCGCCGTCGGCGTCGGTGTCCTGGTGGAGGCGTACGGCCTGACCACAGCCGGGACCGTGTTCACCGCCACCGTCGCCGCGCTCGCGGCGGCCGTGCTCGCCGCGCTCGTGCGGGACCGTGAGGGGCGTGACTTCCGCTCCCCCACCTGACCAGGTCGAGGCGGGTGGCCGGGTCCGACTCGGCCTGCCGACGCCGCAACACAGGAGGGCCGCGGCGCGCCGGTGGTGGCTCGGGGTCGTCCAGCAGGACCAGGGCCTCGGGCAGGGCCCGCTCCCGCGCCGCCGGCCAGCCCGGATCCAGGAATCGTTCCTCCACCTGCACGGCTTCCACCGCGAGGTCGGTCACCAAGGTCAGCGCGTCGTGGCGGGCCGGCACCCGCGGATCGGCGGCCAGGCGCAACAGGAAGGGCAGGGCGGCAGGGGCCGCCGAACATATCCAACCGCCCTGATGGAACAGCAGGTTGTGCAGCTCGTTCGCGGCCGTCCCGGCGTCCGCCGGATCCGGTCCGGCGTATCGGCGCAGCAGCCCCGGAACGTCGGAGGCGGACCGTAGTTGTGCTTCAGCGACGCCCAGCCGACCGCGTCCGGTTCTTCCCACATACGGGCGACCCTACGGGGGCTACAGGGCCGGGTGGTGCTCGTGACCTTGGGTGCTCGCCCGGGTTTCGCCGTTCAGCTCTTGCGGGCCAACGGTTGCCCTGCGAAGCTCACGCCCTCCAGGCCATGGGCCATGAGGTTGCGAATGTTGGCGTGATCAGTGTCGTTCGGCGTCGCCAGCACACTGCGATAGTGCTCACCGAAAGCCAACAGCGCCTCTTCGTCGCTCAGCCCTTCGAGCAGGGCCAGGCCCAGCGTCTTGCAGGAACCCTCGTTCTCACCTGCGGCATTTTCCAGTTCCCCGTTGCGGAACGCCTGCGGCTGATACTCGTAATGCGCGGCGACGAAGGCCAAGGTGTCGGCGAACTCGTGCTCACCTGACGCAAGGCTTGCCCGCAGCGAGTTCAGATCAGTCATGTTGGTTCCCCTGGGTTGAACAGACGTTCCGATTGCCGTCCGTGACCGGACGACAATACCCCCTTGCGGCCAGCCGGTAAGAATCGCGCGACACGTCCGAACGAGCGGCATCTCCGCAGGTCACGAGGTGCGTCTGCAGGACGTTGCGGGATGGAGATTGAAGGCGCACGTGAGGTGCTTGGTCAGTGGGGTCAGTTCGGGGGTGTCGTGGATGTCGTCGCCCCGGCACGGGCCAACCGAGGCGGCAGGCCCTGCTCGCGGGCCGCTACGCGCCAGGAGGCCGATACTGGATTTGCTCCGCCCTGCGCAGGGCAGCCAGCGTTTCGTCGACGCTCAGGAGAACGGTGGTCTCGAACGAGCTGAGCGCGCCACCTCCGCTGATCGCCAGCGCAACCGCGGCCATGGACACGTTGTCCGGAGCCTCCCAGAGGTTGTAGCCGTCGTGCGTGCCGAAGGCGTACCAGAAGCCGTGGAGCTTTCCGCCGACGGATTCGATGTACGCCTGAGCGGCCTTTGCGCGGTCCTCGGGGTGGCCGATCAGCCTTGCCCAAGTCTCCGGCGTGTAGCTGAACCTCGATAGATAGAGCGGCATCGTGTCTTCCTTTCGTTTCACCGATGGATGCCCGCGCCGGGTGGGGGAATGGCCGGGGTGGATCGTGGTTCGCCCAATCGGCCGGGGACGATGACCGCCCTTTGAGTCTGTTGATCGTCCGCTCAACGGTGTCGCCTCCTTCCTGGGGCTCTCTTGACCGTGAAGATCACGGGTATGACCATCCGAAAGGATCATGCCGCGTAGGCCCCCCGGCCGAGTGGGACGCGAAGTGCAACGGCTTGCCCGTCGGATCCGGCGACAGCCACCGTCAGCGCAGCACCCCGCGACGCAACCGCGGTCCGTCCCGTACATCGGACCGGGAGCCCGCCCTGTGGGAGACAAATGACGTGCTGGGCCAGACGTTGCCGCGTAACCTGCCCGGCTGTGGACATGGGACGTGCTGATCAACAGCTCCGCCTGATCGCTGAGGCCGTGCAGGTTGCCGGAGCTCGTGGGGTTTCGGTGTGGCTTCGCGGTGGATGGGCCATGGATTTCTTCCTTGGCGAGATCACTCGAGACCATGAGGACATCGACTGGTTCGCCTGGGCGGACGATGCCGGGACCCTGGCGGAAGGCTTGCTGCTGAACGGCCATCAACCCGTCCCGGGACCGCCGCCCGACCTGCAGCTCGATTTCTCCAAGGACGGGCTGGAGAGCAGCTTTACGCTTCTGGACCGGGATGCGGCCGGCCGTGTGGTGGTCGCCGGGGGCCCATGGGCCGGTGCGCCCTGGCCCAAGGGAATGCTCGATGCCGGGCCGGGCCGTATCGGTGGTCTGCAATGTGCGATCGCCAGTCCGCAGGCCCAGATCGAGATCAAACAGATGATGCCCGTCTGGGATCCCTCCCGGCCTCGACGGACCAAGGACGCCGAGGACATCGCCCGGCTGGAGGCGGCCCTCCGCGCGCGGGGCAACCGGTCTGAGTGAGGTACTCGGGCGCCGGTCGTCCCCTTCGGCCGGCGCCCCGTGACCGCGGGAACATGACGGCGGTTGGCCTCGGTACCGGCACGGACGCCGGGCCATCGACGCCCGGCCACCAGTGGCCGGTCGCTTGGCCTGTTGGCCGGGCGGTTCCGGACTCCAACATCGGGATGTCCGGCTCGCGGCAGGACACCGCGCCGCAAGCCTCCTCGACGAAGGGTTCCCCATGACGCCCCTACACCTCGCCTCCCTCGGCGCGGCAGCGCTCCCGCTGGAAGTTGCACACCACCGACTGTGGACCCGTACGCGCAGGGGACAGCGCGCATGAGCCACAACCAGCCCGGACCGTACGGCCGGCAGCCGCAGGGCGAGCCCCGGCAAGTGAACCCTTACAGTCGGCAGCCCTCGTACGGAGGCGCCCCGGATGTCTTCCCGCCCCCGAAGCCGGCTCCGAAGAACAAGACGGGCCTGATCACCATCGGAGTGATCGTCGCACTCGCGGTGATCGCGGGCGGCGCGTACTTCGGGCTCGGCGCCGGCGCGGGCG
Organism: Streptomyces sp. NPDC059874; assembly: GCF_042731135.1. Lineage (NCBI taxonomy): Bacteria > Bacillati > Actinomycetota > Actinomycetes > Kitasatosporales > Streptomycetaceae > Streptomyces > Streptomyces sp. NPDC059874. The sequence goes on along the minus strand of NZ_JBHWJY010000012.1, from coordinate 37,576 downwards.
GCGGCGGCGGCGGTGGCGGCGGCGGCGGCGGTGACAGCGTGAGCAACAGCGGAATCTCTGACAGCACCAAGGGCTACCGGCTCGTCGCCCCGGAATCGGTCGACGTCTACAAGAAGTCGGGTCCGGCAGCGCGCCCGGCGAGCTGAACTCCGAGCAGAAGAAGGACGCCGAGGGCCTCGGGGTGAACAACGCCCGGGCGGTGTCCGGAATTTACAATGCGGACAGCACTGACCTCGGCGACCCGGCGAAGGTCGGCGGCAGGCGGCTGAGCTTCGATGGCCTCTACGGCCAGATCGCCGACCCCGCCATGGCACTCGACAACTACTTCGCCAACGTCGTCAAGAAGGGCCTCAAGGGCGACGGGAAGTCGCGAGGGCTCGAGATGCAACGGATCGGAAGCGCCAGGACCGTGAAGCCCGCCGGCTTCGAGGGTGCTCTGATGAAGTGCCAGGACGTGAAGGTCACCCGTGGCAAGGGTGACGGGGCTCCGAAGAGCGGTGCCGCGGACTTCCAGTTCCCGGTCTGCGCCTGGTCCGACTACTCCACCCTCGGTGGCGCCAACGTCGTCGACTTGGCGCAGCCGATGACCGGCGGCAAGGGCGCCTCGCAGGAGGAGGTCGCGGCGCTGACCGTCGAGCTCTACAAGACGGCCCGCCGGAAGGCCTGACACACAGTGAGGAAAGGAGCCCGGCGGGAGCGATCGGGCGGTGGGTGACCACATCCTCGTCACCGCCCCCTGCCGCGGGCGTCGTAGACGAAAAGACCCCTGGGTCTGGATTCCAGGAATCCAGACCCAGGGGGGACTCGGTACTACTTTCCGGTCTTGCGGCCGCGCCCGAACAGGCGGTGCAGCAGCGAGTCCGAAATGGGCTCCTCGTGGGAGAAGAACTCTCGGCGCAGGCTTTCCGCTTCCCGCTCGTCCGACCAGACGACGGCCAGCTCTTCATCGAGCACGGCGGGAAGATCCTCCGGTGTGGGGATCAGCCGGTCTCCGACGTCCTTGCCGAGTTCCCGGTCTGGTTCGGCAATGCGCGGGTCGACCCAGTAGAGAAGCCAGGCCCCTTCGCTGTAGGGCTCCAGCAGTACGACACAGCCGGCCAGCGGCCCCCGGGTCGCCCTGCCGATCCTGCTCTCCTCCGGTGTTACCACCACGGTGCCCACCTCCTGGGCTTCCTGTGCTTGATGTGCAGGTTGCGGTGCAGGTGGTGTCCCCTCTGGTAACGCTCGAGGTTGGACACGTATCCGCCCTGGTTCCTCTTCCACGCGGCGGAGCGCCAGTGGTTGTTGCCCTTGTTGTACCAGCGCGCCTTGCCGTTGCGGGTACGTGCGCGGGTGACCCCGCGCCAGCCCACGTGCGACTTGCCGGCGAGCCAACTCGTCGCTCGCGTGGCCCGGATGGAGTTTCTGCCCGCGTTGAAGGCCCGGACCACTCGATAGGCGCGGTAGCCCCACGCGAGGGCGCCGACGCCCGGGACGAAGCTTACCGCCGTGAGGGCGATGTCCCATTTGTTGCGCCACGCCCAGCGGCCGACGCTGTGGTACCAGGCCTTGCCGTCCAGGTCGTACTGGTTGACGGGGTCGCCCGGATATCCGTACAGGTTGTCGCCGCCGCCGTAGACGGGGTCGATCGAAAGGAAGCGGCCGCTCGTCGGGTTGTAGAGCCGCACGCCCATGAGGGTGAGACCGGTGAGGGTCTCGGTGGACCGCTGCTTGGCGCCGAGCCAGTTGTACCGGGTGGCCGCCTGGCCGGTGCGCGGGTTGCCGTACTCGTCGCTGTCGAGGGCCACGGGCGCCTGCGACGTGTCCAGCGGCAGCTGGAGCGCGATGTCGCCGTGGATCGTGGTGAGCTGGAGGACGGTGTCACCGGTCTTGCCGGTGAGGGCGGCAAGGTCGCCGCTCGCGGACTCCACGTTGCGGGTCAGCGTCCCGGAGGCGGTGTCCTCGACGATCCAGCGCGGATTGTCGCCGTCGCTGTCGTAGTGGTTGAGCTTGGATCCCGTCTGGGTCCAGGTGCTGCCGCCGCCGCTCTCGGTCTTCCACGAGCGGAAACGCTGAGCGGCGTCCAGCTGCCAGGTCTGGCGCAGGCCGTTCGCGGTCTGCTGGTACACCAGATCGTTGGTGTAGTAGCCGAAGGTGCTGCCCGGCACGGCGGTGGTGCGGCCCAGCGCATCGTAGACGTAGCCGGTGTCGACGAGGCGGTCGGCGGAGTCGTAGGTGTGGCTGGTGGTGGTACCTCCGGTGGTCGGGCAGTCCGCCCCGGCCGAACCGGCGGCGGAGGCGAGAGTCTTGCGGTTGGTGCGGTTGTCGAAGGTGTAGGTCCGCTTGGTGCAGATCGTGTCCGCGCTGTCCTCGACCGATGTGAGGCGGCCGGTGGCGTCGTAACCGTAGTTCTGGTCGGACCAGCCGGCGTGGGTCGTGACCTGGCCGTGGATGGACTCGTCGACTGTGTCCGAATAGACGATGGTGCCGTCGCTGTCGCGCGTGTAGGTGCGCTTGAGCGGGCTGCCGGTGGTGTCCTCGATGGTGCTGAGGGTGTAGCCGCCGGGCAGCTTCTCACTCCTGACCGAGCCGTCCGCGTCGTACGTGGCTTGGAAGGCACCGGCGATGGAGTCGGTGAGCTTCGTGGCCAGGCCGCGCGGTTCGATGGTGTGGTCGTAGGTGTAGGTGACCGATGACGGGACGTTGTCGCCGGTCTTGACCACGCGGCCGAGCAGGTCGTACTCGGTCGTGGTCGTGCCGCCGTCGGCGTCGGTGTAGGAGATTTGGCGGCCGAGCTTGTCGTACGCCTTGGTGATCGTGCCACCGGTCGGCGAGACCGACTTGATCGCCCGGCCGGTGGCCGGGTCGTACTCGGTGGTGGACTGTGGGACCGGCTGACCGACTCCACCGCTGATGGCGACCGCCGTGGGCCGCCCCGCGCCGTCGAAGGTGGTCGTCGTGGTACGGGTGACGCCGTTCGCCGTCTCGGTGATCTTCGCGGGGCTGCCCCACCAGTTGTACTCGGTGGTGCTGGTCGGCAGCTGCGCTGGGTTGGAGCCGCCGCCGGTGATGGCGCCGGCCGGGCCCGTGGAACAGACCTCGTCGGCCCACTCCGGGCGGCCCTGGCAGGTGCCGGTTCCTGTAGCGGACCAGTACGTGGTGACTCGGGTGCCCGCGTCGGTGCCGGTGGCACCGGGCTTGATCTGCTTGATCACGCGGCCCTGGGAGTCGTACTCGGTGGTCTCGGTGATCGCGAGGCCGCCCGGGTCCTTGATCGTCTGGGTGGGCAGGCCCTTGGCCCAGTCGAACACGGTCTGGCTCGCCCGTGTCTCGCCGTGGACCGTCGGGTGCTCGCGCACCTGCGCCCCGGCGGTGACCTTGGTGATCTGGTCCCTGACCTTCGCGGTGCCGTCGGTGGGGCGACCCGCGTCGTACTCGTTGACCGTCCAGCTACGGGCCGTCACAGAGGTTCCTGCCGGGACCAGGGTGGTGGTGCCCGACTTCAGGTCGGCGGTGAGGTCGATCCGGCGCAGCGGGCCGAACTCCTCCAGCTCTCGGGCGCCTGCCGCGTCGTAGACCGAGGTGGTGGCCAGGAGGCCCGCGCGCTCGGCCGTGGGCAGGGAGGCGATGCCGAGATCGGCCTGCGTGGCCCGGTCGTCGGCGCTCAGCCCGAGGGCGACGGCCCGGTTGGCGGCCGACAGCTCACGCACGGAGTTGCCGAACCGGTCGTACTCCGTGGTGGAGATGTGCCCGCCGGGGGTGGCCGCGTTGACCGTGCGTCCCGAGACACCCATGTAGGTGACGTCGGCGCGCGCGTAGGAGGAGGCGGTCAACGCCGCCCCATCGTGCGAGGCGGGTACGGAATCGGCGGGGAACACCGCTGCCGCATCGGTGGGCGCGTCGGTCTGACCCCACGCCCTCACATCGGCCGCGCCCATCGCGTACGGGGCGTTGGTACCGGCCAGCGGGACGTCGTAGGCGACCGAGGTGGTGGCGGTGCCCTCCTCGACGTCCGTCGTGCCCTGCTTGAGGCCGGAGCGCGATGCCTTGAGCAGCATGCCGTCACCGGCGGTGGCGGCATTGCCGGCCTTGCCGTAGGTGAAGGACCAGGGCAGTTCACCGGCCGGGGTCACGCTTGTGACCCGCCCTGCGGCGTCGTAGCCGTACTGGGTGGACAGAGCAGGGGTGATCTGCGGGTTCGACGACTGGCGCAGGCGGCCGTCCTTGTCGTACGCGTACGAGGTCACGACCTTGGACGTGGCGGTGGCGGCACCGGGATCGGTGGACCACAGGCGGACTTCCTTCACCTGCCCGGCGAAGTCACCGAACACGAGATCCGTGGCGGTGGTGGTCGACGCGTAGGCGAACTCCAGCGCCCGACAGCCCTTGGTCGAGGGGGTCGCGGTGCAGGTGGCGGCGCTCGCGGCGGAGGTGGGCGCGATGATCCGCTTGGGGCGGGCCAGCTTCGTGGTGCCCACGGTCACGGTCTCGGACACCACCGTGGTGGTGGAGCCGGCCAGACCGTCCAGCAGAGCGGACGAGACCTGCCACGTCTCCACGGCAGGGTCGGGCTTGGTGAACTCGGTGACCGTGCCTTCCGTGTCGCTCAGGGTGAATGACCCGGTGACACTGCCGGTGAGGGTGAGTCCTTCCGCGCCGGGCTCGGGGATCCACCCGTTCTTCGCCGCGTTCGCGGTGAAGAACACCTCGTCGCCCTCGGAGTCGACGACCGCGACCGCCGTGTCGGAGGTGCGGCGGACGTGGGAGTAGTCGGAGGAGAGGGCTTCCGCCACGGTGCCGGAGACCCACTCCTTGCCGAAGATGGGCGCCTGGCCCTGCTGATTGGCGCCCTTGTCGGGCGTACGGGAGGACGCGGTCCGGGAGACCGACAGGCCGAACGCGGACGCATCGGTGGACGAGAGCGTGTAGTCACCGGTGAGCAGGTTCACCGAACCCGGGCCCACCTCGTCGGCCGCTGCACCGGAGGCGTTGCGGTCGACGACCACGGTCAGGGGCTGGGTCGCACCGGTGCCGCCGGGCCCGGTGAAGTCGGCCTTGATCTGGACGCTGCCGTCGGGATCGACGGTGTCGGTGACGTTCCAGACCAGTGCGCTGTTCTTGCCGTCGGTCATACCGACGGGCCATGCGGTCAGCGGGGTCCCGCCGGACGTCACGTGGCCGGCCGGGATGGTCACCCAGGCGTCGGCCTCCGAGCGGCGCCAGGAGAAGGACACCTTGTCGTACTTGGTGCCGTCGGCCTCCGCGGCAAGGGTGAGGCGCCGCGCGGTCCGCTCGCCCTCACTGGGCTGGACGAAGCCGCCGGGCCCGGCGTGGAGGGTGTACTGGATCGGCTCGGACTTGTTGTCGGCCTTGTCCACGGCCCTCACCTGGAGGGTATGGGTGCCGTCCTTGGGCGGGGTGACGGAGATGGCCTTGACGCCGCCGGCGCCGCCGGTGGCGACCTTGGTCCAGGTGACGCCGTCGAGGGACCACTCGAGCCAGTTGTGGTCGGTGGCGGGCGGGGTGACGTTGAACGTGCCGGGCTGGCCGGCGCCCTTGACCCAGGCGTTGGACGGGTAGTCCGTCGAGGTGATGCCGGTGGGGGCGGAGGGGGCGGAGGTGTCGACCGTGAAGGTCTTCTCGGCCGACCAGCCCAGGTTGTAGTGCGTGCCGTCGTACGGAGACGTACGGAACCGGTACGTCTTTCCGTTCGTGAGGACCCCGGCCGGGACGGTCACCGAGGCGACCTGGCCCGAGGGGACGAATGCCGAGCGCAGGACGTCGCCGACCTGGGCATTGGTGGCGTTGTCGAAGATCTGGAACGCGCCCTGGACCTTGTCGCCGTTGGCGTCGACGAACGTGTCGCGCAGCGTCGGCGTGACGCTGTTGACGACGTAGGCACCGCCGTAGGAGAAGAACGGGGCACCCGCCTGCTGCTTGGTGCCGGTGCGCGGCCGGTAGTTGTAGGTGACGGTCAGCTTGGGAACGTTGGATGCGGCGTTGGCGGAGTTGACCCGCTTCCACTGCAGCGACGTGGTCTCCGAGGTGGCGCGCAGGCCCATGCCCGAGTAGGACCACTTGTTGTTCGCCCAGTGCTGCACCAGGCCGGTGACGTTCGCGTTGATCCACCCGTCAGCGGTGCACGCGGAGTTGCCCTTGGTCTCCGTGGAGGTGGCCATCTTGGTCACCATCGCCGGCTGGTTCGTCCACCGCGAGGAGGTCGAGGCGTTGTTCGCCGTCCACACCTCCCACGGCTGCGCGGTGCAGTCGGTGTTGCCCGAGTGGAAGTTCCACAGCGACAGGGTGGCACTGGAGATCAGCGCGTCCGCGACCGGAGCCGTGTTCCACGTGATGAAGGAACGCGCCGTGCGGAAGGTGCCGTCGGCGTTCTTCGTACCCGGATTGCCGAGGTCCAGCTCGGTGTCGGCCGACCAGTCGACCGTCTCGCCCTGCTGGACGTACGTGTCGAAGAGGTTGCCCAGCGACGAGGTCGAGGGGTCCACCGTGACGGGGTACTTCGTCTGCGCGTCGGCCAGGAAGCCCGCATCCGGTGTGATGACCAGATCCACGCCCTGCCCGGTCTTCACGGCCTTCATGGCCACCTTGGCCCGTCGGGTGTGCTCACCCGAGACCGGGTCGACCGTCGCGTCCCACATCACCGGGGCCGGCATCGTGGCGCTCTGCTTGGACTTCTTGTCCGTGAAGAGCAAGCTGCCGTCCGCCTGCTGCTCGACCTTCAACCCCTTGGTCTTCAGCGGCAGCGTGTACGAGAAGCCCGCCTCTGGCTTGGCTTTGACCTCGACGAACTGCTCGAAACCGGTACGGGTCGCCTCAACCACGACATCCGCACCGGGCACGGCATCGGCGTACGTGGCGCGCGTGCCGTCCAGCTGCGGGGCCGGCAGGCCGCCACGCCACTGCAGCGTGATCTGCTCATCGCCCTGGCCCAGCGTCACCAGGTCGGCGGCCGGGGCGGACTGGGCGGCCCGGAGCGAGTCGGCCTTGGTGCCCGACTTGCCCGACAGCTTCAGGCCTCGCGGGTGGGCTTTCGACGCGACGGCGCCGTCGGGCAGGGCGGCCAGTTCGACATCGACGTCACGCCAGCCGCCGGTCGTCGCGTCCTGGAAGCGGATGGGGCCGGCGGCCAGTTCCGTGGTGAGCGAACCGTCCTTGTTCACCCACGTCGTGGCGGTCTCCGTGCGCTCGGACAGGGCCTCTACGGGCTTGCCCGACAGGCGGGCCGCCACGGCGGCCGAAGCCACGTCGGCAGCCTGGGTGACAGCGGGCTTCTCGGCGGCCACGGGCCTGTGGGGCGCCGCCAATGCGGAGCTCGTGCCGTCGAAGAGCGTCACAGCCAAAGCCAAGGCGACGCCGCCTGCCACGTAGCGCAGACTCGCTCCGGACCAAGGCCGTCCGCGCTCCTCCGGCGCAGGTATGTGAATCGTCATGATTCCTCGGTTCTACCGTTACCTTCACACCACTCGTGTGGTGCGAAACCGAACATAACGAGGGAGGGAACGCGCATAACCGCGCCAAGTTGAGCTAAAGCGGACCGCAAGATTCCGCAAAGCGATGTGATCTGCGTCACTTGCCGGGGAGATGGGCTACCGCGGGTTTCTCGACCCGGTCCTGTCCGTTGCCGGACCGAGGGACCGCCGTAGACTCGCGCGCCATGGAAGAGATCGTCATGCTCGGAGAGATCAGCTGCCCCTCGGGCACCCTGGTCGTCGTTGACGGCGGCCACCTGGGGGTGTGGAGCGGAGAGCGGTCGCCGGCGGAGATCGATCCTGCTCTGCTCGGTGTCGACGATCCGGCGATGGCTGCCGAAGTACTCAACTCGGTCGACTTCGCCGTGGTCGGCCCAGACGCCTCGGCGGCGGCCCGTACCTTCGGCCGGCAGCCAGGTGCCATGCTCCACGACATCCCCGCCTCACGGGCAGCTCGGCTTGAGACGATGTTCGAAGAGCACTGCCGGGCCACCGGGTTGGACGCCCGTCTGGCGGCGTTGCCGCACCGCGAACCACATGCCCAACGGGCGCGCCGCACTGCCGCTGAAGGCGGCGGCTGTTTCCTGATGTTCGGGGCCCCCGTCGTCGCGGTGGGAGGCGTACCCACCGATCGCCATCTGCCGGTGCTGGCTACACGGGTCGACTACGGCGACGGCCTTGGCCCGCTCTGGTCCGAGATGGCGGTTCGGATGCGCGGAACCAAAGCGGAGAAGTCCGTGCGCCTGGGTGACATCGGCGTCGACTGGGCCCGCGTGCTCTTCGGCGATGCCGACGCCCTGAACGCCTGGCAGCACGACGAGCCGGTGGACGGCCTGGCCGACGTCGCGTTCTGGGGCGCCGCCGCAGAGGAAGCCGCCGCGAGGTTTTCGGCACCGGAATTGGGCGAACCCGGCGAGGCCCGTGTCCGCGGGTGGACCGGGCTGGCCGTGGCAGAGGCCTGGGAGAAGGCTCGCGCACTGCAGATCTGGAAAGAGGAGACCGGGCGGCGCATGATGGTCGACTTCCGCCCCCATTCCCATCACTGGCAGATCATGCGACAGGTTCGCGCCTCTGAAGTCGAGGCCGGAACCGTGGACATCGGCAACGCCCGATTGCTCTGCGCGATGACCAGCCGGGGCGACGGCTACTTCCCCGTGTTCGCCGACATGGACGCCTCGGGTGCCGTGGTCGCGGTGAGGGTGAGCTTCTCCAACACGAACGAGTAGCAGCTGACCGCCTGGCGAACGGCACTGTCAGACAGGAAGCGCACCAGCGGGGTGTCCGTGTACTCGGCCGCACGCCGTCAGGGCAAGGAGGCCATGGCCGCTGACGGATGTGGTGGCTCCCATCGATCCAGGGTCGACTGACAGCCGCTCGGCTATGTCGACGGCGTAGCAGGTGTCGGGGATGTCGAGCTCTTCCTTCACCCGGTCATACCGGGCCCTGAACGCCTCGGAGTCCGAAGGGTTCACCCCGTCGAAGGCGTCGTCCGGGAAGCCGTGCTCGTGCGGGAGCAAGTAGCCGGCTTCCGCCGGGTGTCCGGGTCCGTCGTCGCCGGACTCTTCCGCGTCGAACGCGTCGTAGAAGCGGACCACCTCACCGTTCTCGGCGATGCACCAGGCAGTCCAGCCGTCCCCGCAACTCATCCCGTACCACTGCGCGGCCCCGAACCGGCGGCTCAGTTCCGTACATTTCTCGCGCACCACACGTTCCATTGCCTCGTCGAGGCCGTTGTCGCCGGCGTCCTCGATGCGGTGCGTGTCCTGGGAGGAACCGCCGAACACGAGCGTGAAGCCGTCGAGCACGGGGCTGACGAACACCCGGGCGCACCCGTCATGACCGAGGCCGCTCCGGTTGTGGTGATCGTGGTTCCAGGCGGCGGCGCCCGTCCGCACGGTGACCGGCTCCCCCACGCCCAGGTCGAAGGCCTCCAGGACCGCGCCCTGGTCGGTTGTGGGCACCGCGTACCAGGAACCGCACAGATGCATACCCTCCGGCACCTCGTCGAGCTGCTTGATCCGGGTCAGCCGGCGCACCGCGTCCCGGTCGAGCTCGTCCAGGGCAGCCGGCCCCCCCAATGGCCGCGAGCGCTTCCAGGACACCGCTCCGAAGCCGCCGACCCGGAGCAGGCGACCGTCGAAGGCGCCGCAACGCCGGAACCGCCGTGACGCCGATCGCCTCGAATGCCCAGACGGCCCGCTGCCTGACCTCCGTATCCGCATCGCCCAGCAAGGGCATCAGCCGGTCCGCGAAAGCCTGCGCGGCCTCGCCCAGGCGCTGGAAAGCGAAGAGCGCATCGGCGCGGACCCTCGGATGCGGGTGGGTGAGGAAGGGAAGGTAGACCGCCGGATCGTCCATCTGAAGCCGGCCGAACGAGTAGCCGGCCCTGCGCACGACCTCAGGCGAATCCGATGACGCGATGGCCTCGGCCAGAGGCCGAAGTGCGGGCTGCCCGATGCGGCACAGCACGTCCGAAGGGACCGTCCACTGCACCGGCGACCGCTCATCGCAGAGCACCTCAAGCACCGGCCCCACAACCTCAACACCACGCTCCACCAACGCGTCCCGCACCTCACGCGTCGCATCCCACGAACCCGTGAGCTCCCCGACCAACTGATCCCTGTCCATGGCGCGCACCATATCCAGCACCACCGACAGGGCCTCCGATGGCAACGCCTGCGCACCCGGGTGCGCAGGCCAGGCCTCACCAGGGCCCGCGCCCAGTGGCTGCCGACTGAGGCCGGGGCCGGGGCTGGGGCCCGGTGAAGTAGTCCGGGTCCTTGGGGCGGGATGCGTCGTGGCGGTCGGGACGTTGGGCTGGTTCCAGGTGCGGTATGAACTTGGAACAGTGGATGTAGGCCTCCTCGACGGTGAGACGGACCCATATCTCGGGACTGCGCCCGGGCGCGATGTCCGCGGGCAGGCCGGGGTGGATGTGGCGTAGTTCCCCGTCGCGGTAGACATGGGCCACGCCGTTGACGTGAAGCCCCACGTGATGGTGCGTGAAGTCCACGAAGAGCATGCCGAGGTGGGGGTTCTCGGTGATGTTGCCGGCGCTGGCGAGTACGCCGTTCCCGCGGAATTCGGGGTAGGCGAGAGTCCGGTCGTCGATCACGTGGACGAATCCGGGCGGGCCGGCCCGGAAGCTGGCGTCGCACTCCCCGTGGGAGTCGGCGGTGGCCAGGAAGACCATTGCCTGGCGCCCGATGAACTCGCGCATCGCGGGTGTGAGGCAGGAACGTACCTGTTGATCGTAGAACCGGGCGGCACGGTCGGCGGTGCCCAGGTGCTGCTGCAGATGGTGTTCACCTGCTGATCCGAAAGACGGCGGAGGCGAGGTCACGAGGGTTCTCCTGGCAGGGCGGAGCGGGAGGGAGCGGCTCATCGGGTGAACAGGACGGGAGTTTCGAACGGATCGTGATGGATGCGTTCGGGCAGGGTGCCACCCCGCGTGAGCGTCTCGCCGGCGGAGACGACCATCTCGACCGGGCCGCTGAGGAAGACGTCGTGCTGGTACCACGGCCCGTACTCGGCCAGGACCTGCGGCAGGGATCCCCGGATTCCGGGGATGTACTCGTGGGAGACCGCGCCCCTGATGGTCAGCCAGTGGTGCCGCTGAGCCATCCGGAGCATGTCGTCGACCCCGTACAGCTCCGCGCCGGTGCGGGCGCCGAGGAACAGGTCCACTTGATGGCGTCCCCCTCTCCGGGCGACCTCTTCGACGAGTGCGCGGATCGGGGCGAGACCGGTGCCGCCGGCGACGAGGAGCAGTTCGCGGTGGACGGCCGCGTCCAGCACCATGTCGCCCATCGGGGCCCCCAGCCGGATCACGTCGCCCACTGTCGCCCGGTGCACCAGCGCGTCGCTGACCGAGCCGCCGGACACCGCGCGCACGTGGAAGGTGAGCGTGCCGTCCTCACGGGGTGCGTTGGCGGCCGAGTAGTAGCGCCACTGCTTGGGCCACCACGGGGTCTCGACGCTCACGTACTGTCCGGCGGCGTACTCGTAGGGCAGGTGGGGACGTACGGTGATCTCGGCGATGCCGTGTCCGCGCGGGACCTGGTGCACGATCGTGGCGGGCCACACGGCGGGCCGTACCGCTTCGTCCTCCTCGGCCGCGCCGATCATGACCTGGGCGACCGCGCCGTACGCCTTCGTCCAGGCGGCGGCGATGTCCTCGGTCCACGCGGGGCCGGCGTAGCGGGCCAGAGACGCGAGGAGGCATTCGCCCACGGCGGGGAAGTGCGCGGCGAGGGTGCCGAACTTCCGGTGGTCCCGGCCGAGGTGTCCGCAGAAACGGACCAGGCTTTCGGGGTCGTCGACCAGGTCCACGATGCGCAACAGCGCACGCAGGAGGCGACCGCGCTGGGCGTCCATCCCCGGCGGGAACATCGGACGGACCGCTGGATGGCGGGCGAACAGGATGGCGTAGAAGTAGACCGTCATCTCCCCCGCCAGCGGCTCGACCACCGACAGGGACGCCCTGATGAGGTCTGCCTCGTGATCCGACAAAGGGGCTTCGACGGGCTTCGGCTCTGCGTTCTCTGCGGTCTCTGCGGTGTCCACGGCCGGGACGGGTACCGGGTCCTCGGGAGACGGGAGGGCGGAGGCGCTGCTCGGGCAACCGATCCGGAACCTCAAGAACGGGGCGGTCATGAGTCCTCCAGAAGTCGTGACACGTGCTTTTCGGTTGCCTCGGCCGGGCCCGACCGGTTCGACGATCGGCGGGTCATCGCAGCTGGCGACGGACCAGGTCGTGGAAGAGACCTGCCGTGTCTGCGAGCAGAGCGGCTGGGGGGCCCTGCTGGACGATCCGGCCGTCCGACATCACGATGACCCGGTCGGCGTCCGTGATCGTGGACAGCCGGTGCGCGATCACGATGCGGGTGGCGCGCAGGGAGCGGGTGGATCCCATCACCACGCGCTGGGCTTCGTTGTCCAGCGCGCTGGTGGCCTCGTCGAAGAAGAGGACGCGCGGCTTGCGGATGAGAGCCTGGGCGATCATCAGCCGCTGGCGCTGCCCGCCGGAGATGGTGCCGCCGCCGTCGGACAGCATGGTGTGCATGCCCATCGGCATGGCTTTGATGTCCTCGGCCAGCCCCGCCATCGCTGCGGCTTCCCACGCCTCCTCCAGCGAGAACACCCCGGAACCGCGGATGCAGTCGAGGATCGAGCCGGTGAAGGGCTGGGCGTTCTGCAGGACGACGCCGCACTGGCGGCGCACGGCCGCCTGATCGAGCGCCGCCAGGTCCTGGCCGTCGTACAGCACGCTGCCCTCGGACGGCTTGTCGAATCCGATGAGCAGCCGCAGCAGTGTCGACTTGCCGCAGCCGCTGGCCCCGACCACCGCGACGAACTCGCCCTGCCGGATGTGGAAGTTGATGTCGTCCAGGACCAGGGGGCCGTCTTCGCCGTAGCGGTAGGACAGGTTCTTGGCCTCGACGACCCCGGTCAGATCGCCCGGTCGCTTGCCGGAGCGGGCCACCTCGGGGAGCTCCCGCAGGATCGGCTTGACCTGCTCGAACATCGGCAGCACCGCGGCGGCCGAGATCAGTGCGCCCGTCAGCTGCGTGACCGAGGACAGCAGCATCGTCAGGGCGGTGCTGAAAGTGAGGAACTCGGCAGCGGACATGGCGCCACGGGCCGGGCCGGCCAGCAGCACGAACATCACCAGCGTGCACAGCGGCAGGTAGACCGCGCCCAGCACCGTAATGACGTTCTGCAGACGGCCGATGCGCTGCTGCAGCTCGCGGGTACGGGCGAACTCCCTGGCCCAGGCTGCGTAGGCGAAGCTCTCAGCCGCTGCGACGCGCAGCTTGGGCAGCCCGCGCAGGGTCTGGAAGGCCTGGTTGTTGAGCTGGTTGCCGAGCTTGATCAGGCGACGCTGGTACCGCAGCTGCCACAGCCCCAGGCCGAGGAAGACCGCCGCGATGACGGCCAGCATGGCGAGGGCGGTCATCGCCAGCGGGACGCTGTAGACGAGCAGCAGCACGAGGTTCACCGTGCCCACCGCGCTCGCCTGTACGCAGACCGATCCGATGCCGGACAGCACCCGGCGGATGGCGCTGATGCCCATGGCCGCACTGGCCAGTTCACCGGTGGAGCGGCCGGTGAAGAACTTCGTCGGCAGGCGCAGCAGCCGGTCCCACACCGCAGGTTGCAGGGTGGCCTCGATGCGGCCCTCCATGCGCAGGATGGAGGTGTTCTGCAGCAGCATGAAGGCGGCCGAGACGACGGCGGTCGCGATGAGTGCCAGGGCGGTCTGGACGATGAGGTCGTTCTCCGCGCGGGGTACGTACCGGCCGAGCACCTGGCCGGTGGCCATGGGCACCAGAGCGCCCAGGGCCACCGCGACCAGCCCGCCGAGGACGATGCTGCGCAGTTCGGGGAGGGTTCCGCGGACGCTGAAGCGGATCAGCGCCGGCATGCCGACGCGCCCGTCGGGGAGCGGTCGGTAGAACATGACGGCGCGCGGTTCGTAGGCGGCCGCGTCGGCTCTGCCGATGCGCTGCCGCATGCCGGTGGCGGGGTCGACCGCCTCGTAGCCGCCACGCCGCCACAGCAGGGCGACCGGCGTCCCGTCCTTCTCGCGCCGGCCCACCAGGGGGCCGCTGTTCTCCCGCCACCAGGGCCCGCTGAGCCTGACCGTGCGGGTGCGGATCCGAGAGGCGAGCGCGATGCGCTCGACGGGGTCCGTCCGCTCGGAAGGGGTACTCGTCTCGCCCGGTTCGGACAGCGTGATCCGGGCGTCGTGGGCGACCAGGCGGCACACGGCGAAGGTGGCGTCGGCGTCCGCGCCCCGGTGGGCACGGCCGCCGGAGCGGTCGATGGCGGCCAGCAGCACCCGGTCCGCCTGGGTACGGGCGGCCTGACCGGCCTCGATGCCGGCCGCCGTACGGTCCTCGTGGGCGCGTTCGAGCTGCTCGATCCAGCGGTCCAGGGCGTACAGCAGCCGGTACTGCTGGTCGACCATGCCCTGCCACATCGCCCCGTCGACGAGGAGGGTGCCCACCGCCTCCGTCTCGTACGCGGCTCCGTACTGGACGGCGCCAGGGGGGATCTGCATCCACAGGATGTCGTCGTCGGCTCCGCTCTGCCTTGTGGTGGCGCGGCCGTCCAGCGGTGCCTGGTAGAGCACGCGCAGGCCGCGGCCGATGCCGCGCGCGAAGGCGTCGTCGAGAGGGCTCGGTTGCGCCGCGGGGGCGCCGTACGCCGCTTGGTCGGCCCACCACTGCTGGAGGGGGGCGTCGTACTGGGCGCCGAACTCCGGGCCGGGCAGCTCCCGCAGCTCGATGCGGCGCAGCCGGCACCCCTGCAGGGGCCGGCCGACCAGGCTGTGCTCGGGTCCCTCGGCCGGGCCCAGCAGCAGGGTGCCCGGCTCCAGCCGGCCCAGGAAATGCCAGTGCCCGGCCTGCGCGACATCGACGGCGAAGAGGTCCAACGCGCCGAACACGACGAGCCACAGCACGAGCGGGCCCTCCAGCGACAGGCTGCGCAGGCCGGTGCAGTCGACCGGCGAACCGAGCCCGCCCAGGGCGGCGACGACCGCGTCGGCGTCCTGGCCCGGGGCCCGTCCCGGGTCTGCGGGGAGAGCCGTGGCGTAGTGCGGGTACGTCACTTCAGTGCTCCCTGACCAGTTCGGCGTAAGGGCCCTGAGAGGCGGCCAGGTGCTCGTGCCGCCCGCGTTCCACGACCGTGCCCCGGTCGAGCACCACGATCTCGTCGCTGTCGCGCACGGTGCTCAGCCGGTGGGCGATGACCACGCAAGCGCATCCGCGGCGGCGTAGGTTGTCGATGATGACCTGCTCGGTCACCGCGTCCAGGGCGCTGGTCACCTCGTCGAGGACCATGACGCTGGGGCGGCGCACCAGCGCCCTGGCGATCTCCAGGCGCTGGCGCTGGCCCCCGGAGAAGTTGCGGCCGTCCTGCTCGACACGGCTGTGGATGCCACCGGGACGACGGGCGACCACGTCGTGGACGGCGGCGTCCTCCAGCGCGGCGACGACCGCGTCGTCCGGGATGGAGGGGTCCCACAACGTGACGTTGTCGCGGACGGTTCCTTCGAAGAGGAAGACGTCCTGGTCGACGAAGGAAACGGAGGCGGCCAGCGTGCTGCGCGGGATGTCCTCCAACCGCATCCCGTCGATGCGGATGGCCCCTTCCCAGGGGGTGTAGAGGCCGGAGATCAGCCGGGAGACGGTGGACTTCCCGCTGCCGGAGCCTCCGACGAGCGCGACCTGCTGTCCGGGGCCGACCGAGAGCGAGAAGTCCTTGAGCAGCGGGGCGTCCAGCGGGCTGTAGCCGAAGGTGACGTGGTCCAGCTGCACATGACCCTTGAGGCGGCGGGTGCCGGCGGCGGGCTCGTGCCGCGAGTGGACAGGGTCGACGGGAAAGTTCTCGACGTCCTTGAGGCGGGCCACGTCGGCCGCGAAGTCCTGGATCCGTCCGGCGACGCCGCCCAGCCGGGAGATGGGCGCGGTGAAGCTGGTCACCAGGGCCTGGAAGGCGACGAGGAGACCGATGGAGAGGTGTCCTTCCACGGCCCGCAGGCCGCCGATCATCAGGATCAGCGCGCTGTTGAGCGCCGCCAGGGTGGGCGCGACGATCGCCAGCCAGGCGCTGGGCACACCGAGCCGCTGCTGCACGTCGAGCGTGACCGCGTGCTGTCCGGCCCAGCGGCGGAAGAAGCCGTTCTCGCCGCCCGTGGCCTTCATCGTCTCGATGAGCTGGAGACCGCTGTAGGACGTGTTCGTCAGCCTGGCGCTTTCGGCCCGCAACTTCTGCGTGCCGGTGGCCCGCAGGCGGATCACGATCCGCATGGCCGCGACGTTGAGCAGCGCCACAGCCACGCCGACGAGGGTGAGTTGTGGGTCGTACGTCCACAGCAGCACCGCGTAGAGCACGACCACCGCGGCGTCCACGCCCGCGGCGGCCAGGTCACGCGCGAGGGTCTCGGCGACGGCGTCGTTGGACTGGAGACGCTGGACCAGGTCGGCGGGGTTGCGCTGGGAGTAGAACGTGACCGGAAGTCTGAGCAGGTGCCGCAGGAAGCGGGCACTGCCCAGGGTGGAGGAGATGATCCGCCCGCGCAGCAGATTGGCCTGCTGCAGCGCGGTGAGCGTCGCGGTGAGCACCAGGGTGACGGCCATCGCCGCGAACAGCACGCCCAACAGGGACGTCTGCTCCCCGATGAGGAACAGGTCGATGTACGTGCGGCTCAGTGCCGGCACCGCCGCACCTACCGCCACCAGCAGCAGGCTGGAGATCACGGCGGCGGCCATGGTGCCCGAGGTGCCGCGCAGGCGGGCCGGCAGGGCGCCCAGGACGCCCGGTTTGCGGCCGCCGCGGCGGAAGCCGTCGCCGGGCTCGAAGGTGAGCACGACACCGGTGAAGCTGCTGTCGAAGTCGTCCATGGGAACGAACCGACGACCATGGCCCGGGTCGTTGACGTACACGCCCTTGCGGCCGAGCCGGCGACCCGTGCCGTCGTAAACGACGTAGTGGTTGAACTCCCAGAAGAGGATGGCCGGGGCGCTCACCTCGGCGAGCGCGGCCAGGTCCATCTGCATGCCCTTGGCTTTCAGCCCGTAACCGCGGGCGGCCTTGAGCAGGTTGCCGGCGCGCGAGCCGTCGCGGGAGACGCCGCAGGCGATGCGCAGCTCCTCGAGGGGGACGAAGCGGCGGTAGTGGCCGAGCACCATGGCCAGGGCGGCGGCCCCGCACTCCACCGCCTCCATCTGCAGCACGGTGGGGGTGCGTACGGTCCGGGGCGTCCTGCCCTTGGGGGCGGGGGCGGGCCTGCGGCGCGTGCCGCCCTTGGGCTCGGGGCGGTGGCGCCTGCGCCCGGCGGGGGGCAGTGGGGGTGCCGGCAGCGGTGCCCTCGTCTGCGGCGCGGTCACGGCAGCAGCCAATCGACGGGGCGCTGCGCGGCGAGGTGGACGGCTCCGGTGACCGGCGTCATCGAGTCGACGGCGTACGGGGGTCCGTCGGCGGAGGACCACTGGTAGCCGGACTTGGTGGCGGAGGAGCGCTCCAACTCCACGAGCACCGCGACCGGGTTGCCGTGCCGGGAGAACTGTCCGGCGAGCCCGCTGTCGCCGAGGAAACCGCTGATCTGCGCTTGTGTCTGGGGCGCGCGGCCGACCGCTGTGACGCGGCCGCGGAGCACGCCGAACCGGTGCTGGGGAACCGACTGGACGCTCAGGTCGACCGGGGCGCCCACCGGGATCGTCGAGCCTGCGCCGCCCGGCACGTACAGCATGGCCACCAGGGGGTCGTCCAGGCTCTCCACACGTTCGACCGTCGCCACATCCGCGCCGGTCGTCACGACCGAACCGACTTTGGCGACCAGTGTCGTCAACCGGCCTCCGGCCACCGCGCGTACGGTCCGGTCACCCTGGTCGGTACGGACGGTGAGCAGGGGCGCGCCCGCGGGCAGAAGCCGGCCCTCCTCGGCGAGGACGCCGGTCACCTGTCCCGCGACCGGACTCTGCAGCACGTAACTGCCTTCGGCGTGGGTGAGGATGCCGGGTGCGGTCAGCCGGGAGGACACGGTGCCGGTGAGGGCCCAGAAGCTCGCGGCGGCCATGACGAGGACGGTGACGGCCAGTACGAGCCGCCCCTGCGGGCGCGCGAAGCGTACGGGCAGATCGAGTTCCTCGGGCGATTGCAGCTTGGAAAGAGCCTTTTGGCGAAACTGCACGGACTATTCCTTCAACTGCATTCGTTTCGGTCGGACATGCGGGAAACGCGGGCGACGCGGGCACCCATGAACCCGGAGCCGTGGGGGATGCTCCGGGTTCATGGGGTCATCCCGATCAGAGACCGGCGCGACCGGTGTTCACCGAAACGCCGGTGATGCCGGAGACCAGGCCAGGGACATTGGAAACGAGACCGGTCGCGGCCTGGACGGTGTTGAGGGAGCCCACGAGACCCACCACGTCGCTGACATCGCTGCTCACGGCGCCGGCCAGGCCGCCGGACACGCTGATGATGCCGCCGGAAACAGCGTCCAGCTCGTCGTCGGCGATCTCACGGGTCTCGATGTCGTTACGCATGATGCGCACCTTTCATTTGTCGGGGGGATTGTGCGGCACCCCGGCAGCCAGAAACTCGGCCACCATTCCTGCAAGGGGTGCGGCGGGCAAGATGAAAGCACGCGAACGGGCCGCCCAGCCAATCCGGTTGACCACCCTTCAGGGAGAGACGGACACGTCGAACGACCGGTGTGCAGCTTCATTCACCGAATAGCGGCAACTTCTCCGCAAGATCGAGTAACAGATACGGGCGACCCGCCGTCCTCATGGAACCTAAAGGACAAACACACACGAACGACACGAGAAAAGTCGGCCATCTTGAGAAACTGTGAGGACCGATCACCCCGTCGCGCACACGATGTGGAGGTCTCCCGAAGACGCGTGGCGTAACCGACTCATCACACCGAGTGCGCTCCGCCCGCGCCTGGAGCCGGCGGGCCAACGAGCAGGTCGGGGAAGTTCAGGTGCCGAGGGTGGTACACCCCGAGTACCCGACCCGGCCGCCGATCTCGGGCAGCGCAAGGAGGGCGTCCGGGGTGGTCGGCCAATCCGGGACCGCCATCGACCGGCTCCCCGGCCTGCATCGCCCGGCGGAGCTCGGCGCGAGCCTGCTCGTCGGCGGCGGAACGGGGACGGTCACCGCACCCGGAGGCGTCGATGGTGGCCAACGGGTAGCCGTACGCCGCAGAGCACCGGGGCTGCCGTCACGGGTGGGGGTGACGAGCCGGCCGCGGTGCTCCCACGAGCCGGATGAACGCCTGTGCGTCGGTCACGGCCGCTCCGCCGGCATCGTTGTTGAAGTAGGCGAACACGTCAGCGTCGCCGGGCCAGGTGTCGGCGATCCGTTCCGCCCAACTACGCAGGGCGGTCCTGCCGTACCGCGGCCAGGGGTGGGCGCGGCCCTCGTGGAAGCGGACGTAGCCCCAGGCGGCGGTGCGCCAGAGCGGTGTCACGGGCCGCGATCCCCGGTCCGCCCAGCACAGGGCCGCGCCGCGTTCGGTCAGCACCGATCGCACCTCCGGGCTCCACCACGACTCGTGACGGGGCTCGACGGCAACACGAACACCGGCGGGGAAGCAGGCAAGGCAGCGGTCGAGCGCCTCCGGGTCGCCGCGCAGCGTGGGCGGGAGTTGCAGCAGGACCGGGCCGAGCCGGTCCGCGAGGGAGGCGGCGTGCGCCATGAGCCTGTGGACCGGTTCGGCCGGGTCGCGCAGGCGCTTGATGTGGGTGAGGAATCGGCTCGCCTTCACGGCCATCAGGAAGCCGGGCGGAGTGCGCTCGCGCCACTGGGCGAACGTTTCGGGCGACGGCAGGCGATAGAAGGCGTTGTTGCTTTCCACGGTCCGGAAATGCAGCGCGTACTCTTCCAGCCACAGGCGCTGCGGCCGGTCCGGGGGGTAGAAGACGCCCGACCAGTCCTGGTACTGCCACCCGGAGGTGCCGACAATCACGGCCATACCGTTCGCCTGCCCCTGGGCGGTCCGTCCACACCCGCCCGGGCCTGCCGGTGAGGCCGGTTCGCTGCGCCGACCCGGTACGTCCGGACCGCATACGCAAAGACGCCCGGCGGGGAGGTCCCTGCCGAGCGTTTTCGTGCGTCTGCTGCTGGTGTTGGTGGCTCAGTACCAGTGGTTGGCGGACCAGAAGTTCCAGGCCTCGACCGGGCTGCCGTAGCGCTCGTTCATGTAGTCCAGGCCCCACTTGATCTGGGTGGCCGGGTTGGTCTTCCAGTCCGCGCCCGCGGAGGCCATCTTCGACGCCGGCAGGGCCTGGACCAGGCCGTACGCGCCGGAGGAAGCGTTGGTCGCGGTGTAGTCCCAGCCGCTCTCGTGCGAGATGATCTTGTCGAAGGCGGCGAACTGGGCCGGGTCCTTGATCATCTGCTGCGCGATCGCCTTGGCGCTCATCGGGGCGGCCTGCGCGGGAACCGCGGCAAGCATGGAACCGGCGACGCCCAGGGCGAGGACGGTACCCGCGAGGGTCTTCTTCGAGGCGGCGATGCGGCGGATGACGGCGTTGGACACGGATTGACCTTCCGAAGGCGACAAGGGCGGTCGCGGGCATGCCGAAGACATGCGTGAGCCACTCACGCGAAGGAGAGGGGTTCGTCGGCGGCGGGTGAAACACCCTGCCGCCCTGCGACTCATCCAGTTCTACAGACGCACCCACCCCCTGGCAACGAGCCCGCTTACTAGCGGCCCTCGCAGCCGGGGCGGAACGACCCCCTCGGGCCCGGGTCGCGGTTTCCGCAGCTGACGGGCGGCGCAAAGGGGGTGCACAGGGGGCGGTAAAGGACTACTAGCCCGGTTCGTATGTGACCTGGGTCCTGTGGGACGGCTCACCGCCGCAGGCCCCGAATCTCACCCTCTGTCGCCGTCCGTACCCCTTTCGGGGGCGTGGTCGAGCCCGCCTCGGACCCTGGAATCGAAGGAGACGGGCGCATCGAAGGCGTTGACGTTGACGAAGTGGGAGACCCAGCTCGCCCCGGCGGAGGCCGGCAGGACTCATTCTTCGGTGACCCCGAGGTAGCCGTTTGGCTCGATGAGCAGCGTCCAGGCGCCGACAGTCGTCATGCCGATCAACTGGCGGGCACCATCCTCAAGGTCGTACCGGGCGAAGGCGGCGTCGACGACTTCGGCTATGCCCTGCAAGGGAGCAGCCAGTCGTCCTCGAACCACGCGTAGTCCGCTCCGGTCTTCGTCATGCCGCCCATCCTCGCCCGCGGGTCTGACAGCGGAGAAGGCCGGCCGACGGGGCGGGAAACGATCTCCGCCGGTTCGGGAAGCGACCCGCCCCTGCTCGCGGTGCCACCGGGCAACATTCTGACCGGGCGCTGCCCCCGTGGGCGTGGTGGTGGGGCGGGTGCGGGCCGCTGCCGGGGAGACCCGTACCCGGGAAGGGGCGCCGACGGTGGCACCGTCAAGGAATGGAGGGTCGCCTCCACGAGGCGGCCCACCCGGGCGGAGCCCGGACCCTCCTTCCAGGAGGTGTCGATGGCCAGGCGGTTCAGGTGCCGGCCGGCGGCCTTGGCGCCGTCGCTCTCGTCGATCTTCTGCTTGCGGGCAGCCAACAGCGGCCACTTGCGGGGTCGACCAGGAGGCCCGCTTTCCCCCTCGCGGGCGGCGCCCACGGATCGACGGACTCCCGCACCGGCGGCGCGGCAAGCACCACGGCGGAGCGGCACCCGGCACGGGAGCGGGGATCCGGGCGACGTCGATCCCCCTGGAGTCGCGGCTGCCCATCGCGGCCGCGATGTCCGGCCAGGCCGGCGAGGCCGGGATCGCGACGCGGACCAGGCGGCCCTCGGGCATCGTCGGTCGGCGACGACCTGATGGACCCCGGCCGTCATGCGACCGATCCGCGGCGGGAAAACCGCCAGGTATTTCGTGGGCGACGAGCCAGGCGACTACTTCATGCCGGTCAACTGCGGGTGTCCGTACCGCCGGTCGGCTCGGGGAAGGGGAAGTCGGCGTGCGCCCCGGCATCACCGGGCTGTTCACGGTGTGGGGATCGTCGCATGCCGCCCCCGATCGGCTGACCGGCGTCCCGGACAAGCGGGCTGTGCCTCTACCTGGCCATGAACGTCAGGTAGTCGTTGGTGCCGGCTTCAAGGATTCCTTCCCTGGTCAGTTCCCACAGGTGAGCGGTAACGGTGTCGACGTCGACATTGAAGCCGTAGCTGTTGAGCCACTGCGTGAGGGTGCCGGGCTGCTGATGTGTGTGTGCTCTGTCCTTGAACCACGTGAGGGCGGCATGCTGCCAGGCCGGCGGGGCCGCTGTGTCGGCCGTGGCCTCGGACCGGTCGTTGACGCTCTCGGCGAGGTGGAGAATCGCGGCGATGATCCCCCTGGTGTCAATGTTGCGCGTGTCGCGAAAGACAGCGAGTGCATGCGCGCGGTAATCCGTCATGGTGCCTCCTGTGCGGTGCGCTGCTGGTCGGGCCGGCGGAGTTCCTCGACTGCCTTGAAGACGATGTCGGCCGGGTCTTCGACCGGGGTCAGGTCGAACCATTCCCCGCCGGCCCTGTCGGCCTCGAACTTGACGTGGAGCGCCTTCTCGTAGTCACCCCTCCACCTCCAGGACCTCTGCGAGGATGTCCGTAGCCTCGAAGACAACACTAATGAGCAACTTCCGTTACATATAAGGGATTTGAGTCAAATCTGAGGTTCCGTAAGACACCTGCGCCCGGAGGTTCCGGGCAGGGCCAACGCGACCCGCGCTTCAGCAGGCCCGAAGTTCTTCGCGGTGGCGGCCCGGTTCCCGGGGTCGGCCGGCAAGTTCCGGCCGCCGCGGTGGACTGCGTGGCTCAGCAGGTGAAGGTGCCGGCGAAGGCGTGGGCGGCGTACGGCCGGCAGGCCGATCGGATCAAGCGGCATCGCAAGGAGACCCGGCTGCGTGTGGGTTCCAGGCGTACGGCGACGAGGACCAGGAACGGCCCGCCGGCCGGGTGGCTCGCCGCTTGGCTGTGCCCGGTGGAGTCGTCGCGGGACCGGCCGGCCGCCGCGGTGGCGGCCCGCTGCCGGAGCGCGTGCGGAGCGATCGGCACGGCCGGCCTTCCCATGAGCGGCCGGGCTACCGGGCCCTCAGCGCAGCCAGCCGCTGTTCGAACGGCACCACCTCGAGGCCGTCCGCCGGATCGACCGACGTGATCGCCCCCGTCAGCGAACGGGGTGCGATCGCGGCGGCGGTGTCGACGTTCGGGGCGGCGGGTGCCATGTGGCGCGCCAGCTCCGCTCCCGCACGGGCGATCCGCTGCGCCAGCCCCGACTCGCCCCAGTCCTCCGAGGCCGCGTACACGGCGGTTGGCAGGACGAGCGCACGCAGGTAAGTGAACAGGGGCCGCAGAGCGTGTTCGGTGACCAGAGAGTGCCGGGCTGTGCCGCCGGTCGCACCGATGAGGACCGGTTTCCCGGTGAGGGCGTCCTTGTCGATGACGTCGAAGAACGACTTGAACAGGCCGCTGTACGACGCGGCGAAAACCGGCGTCACGGCGATCAGGCCGTCCGCGGCCGCCACCGCGTCGAGCGCGGCGGCCAGTCGGGCGGGCGGGAAACCGGTGACGAAGTGCTGGGCGATCTCCGTCGCCAGTTCCCTCAGTTCGATCACTTCAGGCTCGGCGTCCACGTGGCCGAGCGTCGCTGCCGTGAGGCGGTCGGCGAGCAGGCGGGTCGAGGAGGGCGAGCTCAGCCCGGCTGAGACGACGATGAGCTTCATGCCCGTGTCTCCTGCTTCGTGGTGCCCTGGGCCGCCGCCACGCGGGCGGAGTGCGTCGGTGCGTCCGGCACGCCGGCCGGGCGCAGGTTCGCGAATTCCTTGCGCAGCACCGGCACGACCTCCTCGCCGAGCAGGTCGAGCTGCTCCAGGACGGTCTTCAGGGGCAGGCCTGCGTGGTCCATCAGGAAGAGCTGGCGCTGGTAGTCGCCGGCGTAGTCCCGGAAGGACAGGGTTCGCTCGATGACCTGCTGCGGCGAGCCGACGGTCAGCGGCGTCTGGGAGGTGAATTCCTCCAGGGAGGGGCCGTGGCCGTACACCGGGGCGTTGTCGAAGTACGGACGGAACTCGCGCACAGCGTCCTGCGAGTTCTTGCGCATGAACACCTGGCCACCGAGTCCGACGATGGCCTGCTCGGGGGTGCCGTGCCCGTAGTGGGCGTAGCGCTGCCGGTACAGGTTCACCATCTGCTTGGTGTGGTCGGACGGCCAGAAGATGTTGTTGTGGAAGAAGCCGTCGCCGTAGTAGGCGGCCTGTTCGGCGATCTCGGGCGAGCGGATGGAGCCGTGCCACACGAACGGCGCGACGCCGTCCAACGGGCGTGGGGTGGACGTGAAGGACTGCAGCGGGGTGCGGAACTTACCCTTCCAGGTGACGACGTCCTCGTCCCACAGCCGGCGCAGCAGCGCGTAGTTCTCGACGGCGAGGTCGATGCCGTCGCGGATGTCCTTGCCGAACCAGGGGTAGACCGGACCGGTGTTGCCGCGGCCCATCATGACGTCGACACGGCCGTCCGCGACGTGCTGGAGCATCGCGAAGTCCTCGGCGATCTTCACCGGGTCGTTCGTGGTGATCAGCGTCGTCGACGTGGAGAGGATCAGCGACTCGGTGCGCGCGGCGATGTAGCCGAGCATCGTCGTCGGCGAAGAGGGGACGAACGGCGGGTTGTGGTGCTCGCCGGTGGCGAAGACGTCGAGGCCGACCTCCTCTGCCTTCTGCGCGATGGCGAGCATCGCCTTGATGCGCTCGTGCTCGCTGGGCGCGCGCCCGGTCGTCGGATCAACCGTGACGTCACCGACTGTGAAGATCCCGAACTGCATGACTCCCCTTCCCGAGATTGTTTAGGATTCAACCATACTCTCGAACCGGAGACGGGCCTGAGGTATTCCCGATGCGACGCGGAGCCTTCGTCGTCGGCAGGGACCTCATCCCCGGCGAGCGCTTGCGGGCCAACATGGACGACAGCGGAACGGGCTCTGGCACAGATCTTGTGGCCGTTGACCGTGTGCCTCACCCGTGACGGCTGCCACGAGGACACGGCCGGCACTTCGCGGTGGAGCTCCACCAAGCGAAGATCGCTCCATGGACCACGTCATCGACCTCGACCAAGCTGCCGCCGAGATCACCGCGCGCCTTCCCGCCTGGACCGCGTCCGGACTCAGCCCCCGCCCGATCACCTGGCGGGACGAGGCCGCTCTCTGGCCTCAGCGGTTGGAGACCGACCGGGTCCTGGTCGCCGTGCCGGATTCGATCGGCCTATGCATCCTGGGCGCCGACGGTTGGACCGAAGTGCGCCTCGTCCTGTACCGGGGCGGCTGGGCAGACCTCGACGCACTGACCGACAACGAGGTCACCACCGAATGCCCGCGGATCACCACCCCGGAAGAATTCGGCAACCTCCTCGACTCCTCCGTCACACACTTCCTCGGCGCCGGCCGGCGTGCGGCCGACTGACCCGGGACACACCAGGCGTTCCCACCACGAGCAGCTGGGGAATCACGTGACCGTCCACACCCGCGACAGAGCCGACGAAAACGCACTGAGGCCCAGGCGATTCACTGGAAGGCGGCGGCGTTCTCTGAAGCCCACTGCCGGAACGGCCGGGCCGGGGTTCCGGTGACCTGTGAAACCGTGTCACGCACCGTCAGCAGTTCGTCGTTGACATCTCCCCCTGTGACGTCGAGCACCGCGTCTGCGGCCTCCTCCCCGAAGACCGCGGCCATCAGTGCGCGGGCCTGCCGGCGGCTGATCTCGGCGAAGGGCACCTCCCGACCCAGCGCTGCCGCGATCGTCTCGGTCTGCTGCCGAGCGGTCACCGGCTCTGGGCCGGTCAGGGCGTACGTGCGCCCCTGATGGCCGGGCTCGGTCAGCGCCACCCGTGCCACCGACGCGATGTCCGCGGGGTGGATGGTCGGCAGTGCGGTGTCCGCGTACGGCGCGCGTACGGTCTCGTGCTTGCGGATGGAAGCCGCCCACATCAGGGCGTTCGAGGCGAACTGCGTCGGTCGCAGGATCGTCCAGGCCATGCCGCTTTCCTTGAGCAGCCGCTCCACCGCCAGGTTCTCGCCGGCGGGGCCCAAGTGCGGATGGGTCTGGACGGTAATCGACGACACCAGCACCACGTGCTCCACACCCGCCTGCCGAGCGGCTTCGAGGATGTCGGCGTCCGAACCCAAACGCGACACAAGAAAGAGCGAACGCACCCCCTCCAGCGCGGGCTTCAACGACGCCGGCTCCGCGAAGTCGCCCTCCATGGCCTCGACCCCGTCAGGGAAGGTCGCCTGCGCGGTATTACGGGTGAGCCCCCTCAGCGGCCCGGCACCGCATGCGTGCAGCTCCTTCAGCAGTGCACTGCCTATGTTTCCGGTGGCACCGGTTACGAGGATCATGAGCGCTTTTCTCCCGCCGTCAGGTGATCAACTGGCTGGAGAACACGCTAGAAGCTCAATCACACTTCAGGTCAAGCGGAAGCCGGTTGGAGGCTGGCGATCCTCCGGGGCGTCAGTAGTCTCGGGCCATGCCTGAGATGCCTGTGGCGCACTTCTACGATGAGCTCGCGGACGACTACCACCTGATCTACTCGGACTGGGACGCGAGCATCCGCCGGCAGGGGGAGGCCTTGGATGCCCTGATCGGCCTGGATCGCGCGACGGTGCTCGACTGCTCCTGCGGCATCGGCACGCAGGCCATCGGCCTGGCGCTGCGCGGGCACCATGTCACCGGGACCGACCTCAGCCCCCGCGCCGCCGCCCGCGCCGGCCGTGAGGCCGTCCGGCGGAGCCCCACGGGAACGGGAAGATCGCGGCCAGAACGCCTGGGGGTTCGTCATGCCCTCGGTGGTGCAGGGACCTGAGCAGGTGGGCCGGCCGTAGTTCTTGCCAGGTTCGATGAGGTTGAGCTCATCCACGTCGGTCGGACCGGTCTCGGACGCCCACAGGTGGCCCTGCCCGTCCCAGGTCAGCCCCTGCGGATTGCGGTGGCCGTAGGAGTAGACGTAGGTGCCGAACGAAGCCGCCGACTCGGCGGGGCTGCACACACAGCTGTCACCAGCGGGGTAGGTCTCGATGCCGCCCCGCCGGCGGGACCCGTCGACGCCGGACTTCGTAGCGTGCTTCTACGGCTGGGCCCTGAGCAACCGGGCGGCCTTCATGCCGACCCGCGGCCGCGACACTGCCCGGGCTCAACGCGCCGAATGTCGGCGACCGGACGCTCGCCTGGATCTGGGAGCGCTCCGACTGCTTCAACCGGTATCGCGGCACCGACTGGATGCAGGCACCGTGCCGCAGATGTCCGCAGCGCGAAGGACTTCGACGGATGCCGGTGTCAGGCCTACGCGATCACCGGCGACCCCGCCCCCGGCGAGTTCGAGGCCGAAGGCGTTCGGCGCGGGCTGCGCGGCAAGCGCCTGTGGCGCGTTCCCGTCAGCGGGACCACGCTGGGTACCCCGGTGGCGCACTTCAAGGACGTGTACGGCCGGCTGCGCACCGTCGAGAAGGTTCCCGGTAAGAACGCATTGTGGCCGGCCACGACCAACACCGACCGCAACGGCGGGCAGCCCGACGGTGCGGACAAGGTGCCGGAGGTGGCGCTGACAGCACCGGCCGGCTGAGCCCGGCGCGTTCTCCAGCCGGCCGTAAAGCGGCCGATCTCCACCATCGGGTTTCCGCCGGAGCGGGACTGACCGGGCGTGCGAGACGCCGACTGGAGATCGCTTCCCGCCGACCGACCCGCGGTCGGTCGGCGTGTTACAGACTCCCCGGAGCAGGTGAGCGCCGCCTCAGCCGAGCTTCCACTCGCCGGTCGCGCCTGAAAACTTGCTGTCCGGGGTGAATTCGATCCGGGCGAGATGGGCATCCTCCGGAATCTCCATGACCACGTAGCCCGTGGCGCTCTGCCCTGGCGCGAGCTCGAGCTCGACGTTCGGTGCGATGGCAGGCCCTGCGGAAATCGTGGGGAACACGTACGAGCCCACCTGCCGGCCGGTATCCGTCCAGCCCCAGACACAGTTGCTCGGAGCGTCCTCGTACTGCGTCTGGCCGGAGTTGACCAGCCGGAGCTTCAGCCCCACGTACTTCATCCCGGAGTCGAGCCGAGAGTCGCCTCCCACCCCGCATGCGGGGTCCACGACCTCCAGGAACGCCACGGTCACCTGCTCCCCGGGAGCCTGGCCCTTGATGGTCAGCGCGTTGCCGAGCGTCGTCACCTGCTCGGCAACGGGCAGGCTGAGTTGGGGAGGGTCGCTCTTGGCGGGGCCTGCCGGGGGCGAGGGCGACTGGCAAGGCTGCGTCGGGGCCGAGGACACCGCTTGCGGGTCTCCGCGCCCAGCTGACGAGCAACCGGCCATGACCGTCAGCAGAGCGAAGACCATCGGTATGACGCGTCGGGGTGCATGCACGTGCGCCACTGTGGCATCACCACCATCAAGTCGCAAACCCCTGCTCACCAGGCCCTGAGCCGCGACCGAGCCCAGGCCTGGCGGCGTCTGGAGCAGATCAGGAAGTGTCTGCCGCGGCCGGCCGCCGACGCACCGTTCGTGATCCCGGGGACCCGTAGGTCGGCCGCCTCGATGCGCTCCTGCACGGCTCCTGGATCGCTCGACGATCAGGCGGGGCCGGGGGTCAGCCGTTGCGGGCGGACTTTGCCGCGCGAGCTCAGCGAGGCGGTCCAGTCGTTCGTAGAGGGCACGAACCAGACACTGCCCGCTGCCCGGTGAAGACGTATGAACGCCGAAGTCCTCTCTCGGCCGCCGTGGCGGCGGCTACCGTAGCGGTGAGAGCCTGCAGGAGGAGCCCATGAGCGCCCAGCCCGAGCACACACCCGTCCCGACGTACGCGCCCGCACCCGGCGCCCCGGCCGAACTGCTCGCGCAGCTGCACGCCGACCACCGCGCCCCACGATGGGTGCCGGCCTTCGAACAGGAGTGGACGGCCGCACTGGAGGAGTCCCGCCGGACGTACTCCCTCGCCACGCTGTACGAGGTCCTCCAGGACTGGCAGGCCCGCCTCGTCTCCGCCCCGACAGTCGACGCGTTCGCCACCTCCGGCCGCGACGACTCCGGGTTCGTGGAACCGGAGCAGATCCGCAGAAGGCACCGGTGACCGAACAGCCGCCGTACGCGGTCCGCCTCTCCCCGCAGGCCGCGAAGGTCGTGACCGCCCTGCCCGATCACGCCGAAGAGACCGTGTGGGACGTCCTGGACACCGCGGCCGCCGGGCCGTGGGGCTTCCGCCAATGGGACACCGGCGACCCCGAGGGCGAGGACGTCCGCATCGCCTCCGTCGGCCGGCTGTCCGTCATCTACTGGATCAACCGACCCCTGCGCCACCTGTCCGTCCTGGACGTCGTCTGGCTCGGATAGCCACCCCTGCCCGCGCCCTGGCCGACGGGGGTGTTGTCCACCCGTGATGCCGTCGGGGTGGCAAGCTCCGCTGACGACACGGTCGACGTCGGACAGGCAGGGCCTGACCCGGAACGGCTCGTGGTTCCCGCAGGCAGTACGGTTGCCCGCATGGACGTTTCCTCGCTCCCGCGTTCCTTCCGACTGCTCGTGACGGGCGGAGGGACCGGCGGTCACACCTACCCGGCCCTGACGGCGGTCCGTACCCTGCAGGGCCGTCTCGCGGCCTCGGGCAGAACGTTGGACGTCCTGTGGATCGGGACGGCCGATGGGCTGGAAGCGCGTGTCGCTCCGGCGGAGGGCATCGCGTTCAAGACGGTCGCCACGGGGAAGATCCGCCGCTCGGCGAACCCGCTCAAGATGCTGTCCGCAGCGAACGTGAAGGACATGGCGCGGGTGCCGCTCGGTGTGGCCCAGGCGCGGGCGATCGTGTCCGAGTTCCAGCCGGACGTCGTGCTCGCGACGGGCGGGTACGTCGCGGTCCCCGCCGGTCTTGCGGCGCGGCTGTGCCGGCGGCCGCTCGTCCTGCACGAGCAGACCGTTCGGTTGGGGCTCGCCAACCGGAAGCTGGCGAGTTCGGCCACGCGGATCGCGGTGTCCTCGGAGTCCTCGCTGGCGCTGCTGCCGGCCGAGGTGCGGGAGCGCGCGGTCGTCACGGGCAACCCGGTCCGCCCGGAGGTCCTGACCGGTCACGGCGACAAGGCCGTGCACGCGCTGGACCTCACCGGGTTCGACCGGCGCCTGCCCACGGTCTACGTCACCGGCGGGGCGCAGGGTGCCCAGCAGATCAACGGCGTCGTCCGGGACGTCCTCCCGTGGCTCCTGGGCCACGCGAACGTGATTCACCAGTGCGGCCCGGCGAACGTGGACGAGCTGCGTGTCGCCGCCGCCGGTCTGGGCCCGGCCCTCGCCGGCCGGTACCACCTGACCGGATTCGTCGGGGCGGAGCTGCCCGACGTCCTGGCGCTGGCCGATGTCGTGTTGTCCCGCAGTGGGGCCGGCACCCTGGCCGAGTTGACCGCGCTGGGCAAGCCCGCCGTGTTCGTACCGCTCGCCACCTCGGCCGGGAACGAGCAGGCGCACAACGCCCAGCACCTGTCCGACGCCGGGGCGGCAGTCGCGCTGCTCGGCGAGGTCACCCCGCAGACCCTGCAGAACGCCATCGGCCCGCTCCTGACCGATCCTGCCCGGCGGACGGCGATGGCGGAGCGGGCTCGTGCGTACGGGAGGCCGGACGCCGCGGACCGGCTCGTGGACGTGCTCCTGTCCGCCGCGTCCGGCTGACCCGTCCCCCGCAGGGGGTACCTGAGGAGCGCGACGGCAGCACGCACGCTCGACCGGGTTCGACGACCTCGGTGTAGGCCTGCGGGTTCTTGCCGAGCGGGTCGCGTGCGTCCCGGGGGCGCGGGCGCTCCTGCCCACTTGTCTTGGATGGGCAGACTCACGGGGGCGTGTTCCTCCTCCCCATGACCGGCCCAACTACCGCCTCATCACGGGGGACACGGTCTAAGCTCTTGATCGTTCCGGCTGCCAACCAGCCATCTTCCCCGATGACTCGGCGGCTGCGGACCCTTGTTGTCCGGGACCGAGTGAGTCGAGGAAGACACGTGCTCCTGCCCATGAACCGACGTATGGCCGTCAGCGCCGCCCTGCTTGCCGTGATCGCCGGGGTGGGGCCGGCCACCACCGCCCACGCCTCGCCCGGCCTGCGCGCCGGCGGCCCCCCGGGTGTCGCACGGACCTCGGCGCCGGCCCTGCCGGCGCCCGACCTCGAGGCCCTGGTCCAGGCGTTGACGAACACGACCGCGGCCGGGGCCCCCGGCGCGATGGCCCGTTTCACCGGCCCGGACGGCGTGCAGGGCAAGACGGTGGGCGTGCGCGACAAGACCACCGGCGCCGCCATGGACACCAAGGCCCGTTTCCGGATCGGCAGCGTCACCAAGACGTTCTCGACCGTCGTGCTGCTGCAACTCGTCGCCGAGAAGAAGATCGAGCTGGACACCTCGGTCAACCACTACCTGCCCGGGCTGCTGCCCGACGACCGGATCACCGTGCGCCACCTGCTCACCCACCGCAGCGGGCTGGCGGATTACACAGACGCCATGTTCGCCGACACCGTGCCCGGCTTCGAGGCGGTGCGCAACAAGGTGTTCGGCTACGAGGAGCTGGTCAAGCTCTCGCTCGGCGAGCCGCGCACGACGGAGCCCGGCGTGTCATACAAGTACTCGAACGCCAATTTCGTCGTCGTCGGCATGCTCATCGAGAAGGTGACCGGGCACCCGATCGCCAAGGAGTACGACCGCCGCATCATCAAGCGCCTCGGACTGCGCAACACCTCGTACGTACACCCCGGGAGGGAGATCAAGGGGCTGCACGTCCACGGCTACCTCACCCCGGACGAGGCCGGCGCACCCCTGGTCGACTCCACCGAGCAGACGGTTTCCTGGGCTCAGTCCGCCGGCGCGATGATTTCGAACCCGGCCGACCTCAGTACCTTCATGTCCGCGCTGCTGAGCGGTCGGCTGCTGCCGACCGCTCAGTTGGACGCGATGCTGACGATGACCCCGACGGACACGACCAACACCCGCTTCTACGGTCTGGGCCTGCGCCGCTACGACCTCTCCTGCGGCACGTCCGTGTACGGGCACACGGGCACCGTGCAGGGCTTCTACACCTACGCGTTCACCACCCGCGACGGCAAGCGCAGCCTGACCGCCATGGCCAACACGTCGAATCGGGGGCAGGCGAACACGGCCCTGGGCGGGACCCTCGAAGCGGCGTTCTGCGGCAAGAAGCCCGCTGTGGCGACCGCGCGCGGCTTCTCGTCCGTCCTGAACGCCCCGTCCTCCGCGGTCGCGACCCCGGCCGAGGCCGACCTGCCGGAGCACAACGCGCGCTGATCCACCGGCGGCGGCCCGCGGGCACCGCGGCCGCGGCCGCCGCCGTGCGCTTGCCCACGTCGCCGGGGACCTGGCGGCGCGGGCCACGGACTCCGCGGGGTCCTTGCCGCTGCGGGCCCCCCGGTCTGCGCGCTCGGCGACGCGGCGTCGCAGGGGCCGAGGCCGTGGACGGCGACGACGACGTTGACGTCTAGGACGGGGCTTGGCGTCGGGGGAGGAATCGGCGCAGCCGGCCGCCGCGGCGCTTCGCGGCGAGCGGCCAGGGGCTGTGGGATTCAAGCTCGTCGGCCAGCCGGGACAGGAAGGCGCGGAACTCGGCTTCGCCGAATGGCTCTTGACCGTCGTACGGGTCGAACGTGCTCGCCAACGGTGTGTCCGTGGCCAGCACCGCCCGCAGCGCCGCCACCTGCTCGGCAATCGGCCGGTCGTAGAACGGTTCGACCTGCATGGCCGTCGCGTACCGGCGCACCAGCTCCTCGTCGAGCGCCGCGCCGCCCTCCCGGTACATCGCTTGATACAGGATGCAGTTGACCAGCCCGAACGCCCATGCCCCCACCACAGCCATCGCCGCGTCCCCCTCCGACTGACAAACGACAGACTTGACCGAAGGCAATCAAACCAGCTGCCATCTGCGATGTTCCCCACGGACTCGGGAACATCAAGGTCACCGGGCTTCGTGTCCAACTCCCCCTGGTTCGCGAGCGCTACGAGCGGTATCTGGGCCGGCCGATCTCCGCAGAGGGGCCGGTCACGCTCCTGACCAAGGCCGACCTCTCGGATTTGCTGCCGGGTGAGGATCCGCCCACACTCCCGGCGCTCGTCGCCTGCACAGTTGCCGTCCCCGACATCCCTCTGGTGCGCGCGCTGCTTGCAAAGAACGGACTTCCCGTGCGCGAGACGGCCCGAGGGGAGATCTTCGTTCCGGCCGAAGCAGCCCTCGGTGCAGCTCTGATCTTCCGGGAGACCCAACAGAAGGCGTAGGTGTGTGTTGTTCGGACAGGCTGCGCGTGTGGGCTGTGGCCCTGGCCGAACGGCCGACGCCACACAGGTCGCGATCGGACGATCACGTGCCCTCCGGCGGACGGCACTCCTGGTGAGTGCCGGCCCGTTCGGCATCCGGGTGGGACGGGTTCCACAGCCGGTCGGCTTCACCGCGGGCGACATGGTCCTCGTAGATGCGCACCTTGTGCCGCATCACGTCCAGGGCGTCCTGAAGCTCGCGGATCTGCGTCTCCACGTGGTTTTCGTGTCGGCGCAGCAGGTCAAGTCGTTCGTGCTCGTTGCCCGGGCCCTGACGGACCAGCTCGATGTACTGCCGGATCATCGCCAGGGACATGCCGGAGGAGCGTAGCTTCGTACAGATGGCCAGCCACTCCAGGTCCTCTTCGTGGTAGATCCGGCGGCCGTTGGACAGGCGGCGCACCGGGTTGGCGAACAGGCCCTCCCGCTCGTAGAAGCGCAGCGCGTGCACGCTCAGCCCACTGCGTTGTGCCACCTCACCGATGCTCAGGTCCATGAGCGTCCCTCCCACACAGTTGTTGATCTAGACCCGACTCTAGGTTCTAGCGTTGCGGTGTCGGCCCATCGGGCCATCGGGCCATCGGGCCATCGGAACAGGGGAGAACATGAGCGTTTGGTTTGTCACCGGGGCATCGCGTGGGCTCGGGGCGGAAATCACCCGGGAGGCGCTGGACCGAGGTCACAGCGTGATCGCCACAGCGAGGGATGCGTCAGCGGTGCTCCGGGCGTACCCGCAAGAGCCGGACGGAAGACTGCTGGCGGTGGACGCGGACGTGACCGAACCAGAGCAGTTGATAGCCGCGGTGGAGGCCGGCCTGGCAAGATTCGGGCGGATCGACATCGTGGCCAACAACGCCGGTTACGGCCTCGTGGGCGCGATCGAGGAGACCTCCGACAAAGCGGTCCGGGACCTGTTCGACGTCAACGTCTTCGGCGTGCTCAACACGTTGCGGGCGACTCTGCCGACGTTGCGCGCCCAGCGCTCCGGGCACGTCCTGAACATCGGCTCCGTGGGGGGCTTCGCCACGGCGCCGGCGGTGGGTTTGTACGGCGCGTCGAAGTTCGCGGTCGAGGGGATCTCCGAGGCGCTGCACGGCGAGCTGGCCCCGCTCGGTGTCCGCGTCACGATCGTGGAGCCGGGCGGGTTTCGAACTGACTTCCTCAGCAAACTGAGCATGCGGGTCGAGCCGGCCTCCATCACTGACTACGCCGCCGGCGCGGGGCCGGTGCGCGAGGCACTGGCCGGCAACGACGGCCGCCAGCCGGGCGATCCGGTGAAGGCGGCGAAAGCCATCGCCGACATCACGGAGGTCGCCGAGCCGCCGCTGCGCCTGCAGCTGGGCGCGGACGCGATCGAGCGCGTCGAGGCGAAGCTGGATCTGGTGCGCCGTGAACTTGACCAATGGCGCCACGTGGCACTCTCCACCGGAACCTGAGAAGCCGTCTGCCTGTTGGACCGTCGGTTCGAACGCGCGGATCCCGCACGCACTCCCCCGTGAGTTCGCCACGCGGGGAGGGCCGCCTGCGCCCTCACGGGGCGCAGGCCTCGGCGATCGACAGGCTGTTCTCGTAGAGGTGGTGTCGGGTGATCCGACCGCCCTCGACGGTGAGGTGCACAGCGAACGGGCCCTCGAACGACCTTCCCGTCGCGCGTACGGTCCCCGACAGGTGCCCCATCAGGACGGCGTCGGTGCCGTCGACGAGGAAGGTGTCGACGGAGGCGTGCGCGTCCTCGGGGACGGTGTGCTCCATCAGCTCCGCGAACTGGGCTGCGCATTCGGCGGCGGTGGACCGCGGGCGGATCCACGGGACGGTGGGGTTCTCGGCAAGCAGCCAGTCGACCTCGTCGGCGAAGAGCCCGACGAGCCGCCCGGTGTCCCCGGCCATCCGGGCGGCGAGGAACTCGTGCACGACGGCACGGGTGGCCTCGGCGACGGAACTCGCGGTGGGGACTGAACTCGCCGTGGTGGCGGGTGACTCGGCGGACATGGCGCTCTCCTCGCGGCTGCGGTCGTGATCCCGGCGGGTGCCGGACGATGCGTTCGATCCTGCCGGTGGAAGAGAGAGCGGTCGATTACCCCGGGGGTAATGAGCAGGCGCTCGATCGCTCCGCGAGACGTCTCCGCCATCGATGCGTCGTGTCCTGTGCCGACGACTCAAGGGCTCGTGAACGGCCGATTCCGGAAGCCCGAACCAAAAACCCCTTGCCCAATGGTCAAGAAGTGTTGACCATTGGGGGCATGCCTACCGATGATCTTCCCGAGACGTTCCACGTCACCACTGACGAGCAGCTACGCGCCGTTTCCAATCTCACGCGTCACCGGATCATGGCCGTGCTCCGCTTCGAGCCCGCGACGATCACGCAGATCGCCGAGCGAGTGGGCCTCGCGAAGGGGAGTTCCAGCTACCACGTACGCCTCCTCGAACGGGCCGGCCTGGTGAAGGTGGTACGAACGCGGAAGGTCCGCGGGGTCACCGAGCGGTACTACGCGATGGCCGCGCGGGCGATCGTGCTGCCGGATCCGGGCGAGGGAGGCCCGGATGTGCTGATGCGGCACGCGGTGGCGGATCTGGAGGCAGCGCCGGCGGATGGCGAGCGGCACGTGCGGATGGCGCATCTGCGGCTCACCGATGAGCAGTTCGCGGAGCTGGGGGCGCGGCTGCAGGCACTGGCCGACGAGTACCGGGAACTGTCCGACCCGTCGCTGCCGGACGCGTCACTCGTCTTCGCACTGTTCCACCCGGCGCGGCGCGTGCAGGCCGAAGGGAGCGCCAAGTGACCACAGACATTGGGAAGTTGCCGTCCGGATTCGGACGGCTGTGGACCGCGCAGACGGTGTCCTCGCTCGGTGACGGGGTCATGCATGCCGCGTTGCCGCTGCTCGCGCTGACGTTGACGCGGGATCCGATGGCGCTCGCCGTCGTCACGGCCGCCGGAACGCTGCCGTGGCTGCTCTTCGGGGTGCTCGGCGGTGCGCTGGTGGACCGCTGGGACCGTCGGCGCACGATGTGGGTCACGGACGCGGCCCGCGCGGTGCTGCTCGCGATACCGGCGGCAGCGGCCGCGCTCGACGTGCTGAGCATTCCCCTGCTCGCGGCCGTCGCGTTCCTGCTCAGCCTCGGCGGACTCTTCTTCGACACGGCCGCCACGGCCTATCTGCCGGATCTGCTCGGCCGCGACCCCGCGCTCCTGGAGCGCGCCAACTCCCGCCTGCGCGGCACCCAGACCGCCGCCTCCGGCTTCGCCGGACCCCCCGCCGGCAGTGCCCTGCTCGCGCTCGGGCGGGCGGTTCCGCTGCTCGCCGACGCGGTCTCGTTCGCGCTCTCCGCACTGCTCGTACGGTCGCTGCCTGCCGTACCCCGGCCCGTACCGCAGGCCCGTGAGTCGCTGCTGCGGCAGGCGCGGGCCGGCGCCTCGTACGTATTCCGGGATCGGTTGCTGCTCGGACTCGCGCTGCGTCCGGCGGTCGGGAACATCGCCTTCGTCGCCATGGAGACCGTCCTCGCCCTCTTCGCCCACGACCGGCTCGGCATCGACACCTTCGGCTTCGGGCTGCTCCTCACGGCGGAGGCCACCGGCGGTCTGCTCGGCGCGGGCATCGCCTCCTTCCTCGGCCGACGACTCGGCACCGGCGCCGCGCTCACCTGCACGGCCGCAGTCGAGGGCCTCGCCATCCTGGGCCTTGCCGCCGCTCCGAACCCGTACGTCGCCGGCCTCGCCCTCGCCGTCTGCGGAGCGGGCGTGGGTGCCACGATGGTGCTCGCCCCCTCCCTCCGGCAGACGATCGTCCCCGCCCATCTGATGGGCCGGGTCGCCTCCACCTCCCGCATGCTCGGCATGTGCGCCGCCCCGTTCGGCGCCCTCCTCGGCGGCTGGCTGGCCACCACCTACGACGTGCGCACCCCGCTCTACACCGCCGCCGGCCTCCTCCTCACCATGACCGCCGTCACGTCGACCATGACCAGCAACCGCCGGGTTGAGGCGGCGCTGCGAGCCGCCGGTCAGGCCGATGATCCAGATCACCCGAAATCCTCGGATCCCGTTCGGGAAGGTGCCATTTAAGGCTCCGCGCCACCGCCTCGCTCATCACCCAGGGCAGCATCGCGCTGACCCTCGTCGGCGGCGTCGCGGCGGGCTTCGGCCCGCTCATCGGCGGCCGGGTGCCGCCCCCCCCATTACCTTCTTGGTGGCCCCGCAATGGGGCGTCCGGCCTCCGGAGTTGGCATGACTTTCTCCCCCTGTCGAACGCATGGCCTGGGGGGTGG